>JBGSKR010000539.1:0-5645 GCA_041741135.1 Mariniblastus sp. | reverse complement strand
CAGTCGTGGGCAAACTCCTGCGACGCGGTCGGGATAAGTAAACGCGTATTGAATCGGCAGCTTCATGTTGGGAGGACTAAGTTGAGCAATGACCGACCCGTCTTGAAATTCTACCAATGAATGGACGATTGATTGAGGGTGGATTACCACATCAATTTGATCGTGGCGGAGGCCGAACAGCCAACGCGCTTCGATGATCTCGAGTGATTTGTTCATCATCGTCGCAGAATCGATGGAAATTTTCTGCCCCATTTCCCAAATTGGGTGATTTAACGCTTGCTCCACAGTGACGTGCTTTAGTTGATCGGAATTCAAATCGCGGAACGGCCCACCGCTGGCCGTTAAGACAATTCGACGCACTTCAGTCGCATTTCCGGCGGCGAGTGCTTGAAAGATGGCGCTGTGTTCACTGTCCACCGGGATGATCGTGGCACCGGACGATTTCGCTAATTCGGTCATCAAGTTCCCGGCGACAACGAGCGTTTCCTTGTTGGCCAGCGCGACGGTTTTGCCTGCTGCGATTGCCGCCCAAGTACTGTCCAGCCCGGCTTGGCCTACAATCGCTGCCAGTACGATATCGACCTCGCCGGAAGTTACCATTACTTCGAGCGCGTCGCTGCCGCTGAGAACTTCCGTCTGCTTCAGTCCGGGAAGCTTAAACGAATCACGGGTTTCGGGATTGGTGGCCACGACAAATCGGGGCTCAAACTCGTGCGCCTGTTTCGTCAGCAAATCCAATTGTGAATGACCGGACAGCCCGACCACTTTCAGTCCCTCGATGCTGCGAATAACGTCAAGAGCACTCCGTCCGATGCTGCCCGTTGAGCCCAGGATCGCAATGTTTTTGTTTGAACGCATGGGCACGATTGAAAGGAGGGCAGCGTAGGGACAGCACAAGATGATTCAAACGCCGCATTCTAGGTCGCCAAGACGGAGGCGACAAGGCGAACCGGCATTCAATGCGGCAGTACGATGGACATTCCTGTCCGTCGATTCGTGCTCGGATAAGAATATCCAAGCTACGCCAGAGAGATGGCTGGAACAATCAGCACGACAGGGATAATATTGGAAACCTGCGCAAACCGAATTGTTCAACCGCATCGACCGTAACTTCTTAAAAACTCTTGGGGCGGAGGGTTGCTGAGTGGATCGCAGATCGCCGAAGCTAGTTAAGATAAAGTTGAAGAATGTGCTTTTCAATCAAACCGAGGTCAGCTGGCTTCGGATGTTTTTTCAAATAAGGCGTATTGATGGACGACACGAATTCTCGCAAGAGCGACCCGAAACGCGACGACCCGAAAAAAAATGAGTCGAAGCGCAATGAGTCCAAGCGAAGTAACGAGGGCAAATCCAGCTCGACGATTTGGTTTGCTTTGATTTTGGTCGGCACGCTGGCTGTTTCGTTGTTTTTGTTGCTTTCGCAAAACGCGAAAACCATGAAGTACGTTGATTTTAAGAACCTATTGGAAATCACTAAGTACGAACTGCCTAACAGCAGCCAACTCGCAGCGGGAACCGAAGCCAGTTCAGTCTGGAAAATCACTGAGGATGGCCCGAACGGTCGTGAAATCGAGTTCTCAAAGCCTAACGACTTGGTGGTTGGTGCTCAGTCGATCACGGGTAAGGTGTCCTATCGAATCGCCAAAGGCACTGGTGAAATGAAGTCGCCCGACATCGTCAAATTTGCCGTCAACAAAGACGACTCCGACTCGACCAATCAGGAGCTACAAAAACTCATTCAGGCCAGCAACGTCCGCTATGATTTTTCGGAAGGCCCGTCGGCTTGGGATCGTTATGGCTTTTTTCTGCTCTCAATGTTACTGATCTTCGGATTGTTTTACATGATGATGCGGAAACTGGGCGGTTCCGGCGGCCCGATGCAATTTGGCCGCAGTCGGGGACGCTTGTGCGCTGAAGAAGATCTCGGCGTGATGTTCACCGATGTGGCGGGCATTGATGAAGCGGTTGAAGAAGTCAAAGAAGTCGTCGATTTTTTGCAGAAACCCGAAAAATACCAAAACCTCGGTGGCAAGATTCCGCGAGGCGTGCTCTTGGTCGGCCCTCCCGGAACAGGAAAAACGTTGCTCGCCAAAGCCATCGCCGGCGAGGCGGGAGTGCCGTTCTTTAGTCTTTCCGGTAGCGATTTTGTCGAGATGTTTGTCGGCGTCGGTGCAGCACGCGTTCGCGATATGTTCCAACAAGCTGAAGCGAAAGCCCCGTGCATTATCTTCATCGACGAACTTGATGCACTGGGAAAAACGCGCAGTGGCAATGCCGTCGGAGGACACGATGAACGCGAACAAACACTCAATGCGTTGCTCGTGGAAATGGATGGCTTTGGAACCAACAGCGGCGTGATCGTAATGGGCGCGACCAACCGTCCGGAAACACTTGACCAAGCTCTGATGCGTCCCGGTCGTTTCGATCGAACCGTGCTCGTTGATCGTCCTGATGTGATGGGCCGGGAGGCGATTCTGAAAGTTCATGTGAAGAACGTGAAGCTTGATCCGAACGTTGATTTGAAACAAGTTGCCTCGATCTCGCCGGGATTCGCTGGTGCGGAGCTGGCGAACCTTGTTAACGAAGCCGCGTTGTTAGCCGCTCGCAAAGGGCAATCGACGGTTCAGATGGACAACTTCAACGACGGTGTTGAACGTGTGACGGCGGGTTTGGAAAAGAAACAACGTGTGATGAATCCCGACGAAAAACAACGTGTCGCTTATCATGAAGCAGGTCACGCTCTAGTTGCCTATAGTTTGCCGAACACTGACCCAGTCCACAAAGTTTCAATCATTCCGCGTGGATTGGCGGCGCTCGGTTACACCATGCAGCGGCCAACCGATGACCGGTATTTGATGACTCAGTCGGAGTTGGAAAGCCAATTACAGATTCTGCTGGCGGGGACTTTGGCGGAAGAATTGATCTACGAAGACATTTCGACAGGAGCTTCAAACGATCTTGAGCGTGCGACGGATATCGCGCGGGCGATGGTGATGCAGTACGGCATGAGTTCGCTGGGGCGGATCAACTACAAAGAGGAGCGCGGTAGCGCTTTCCTTTCAGGCAGCGTCTCTTCGGTGGGTGGACGCCGCTTTAGTGAATCGACAGCCGAGCGGATCGATACGGAAGTTCGGCGAATCGTGGACGATGCGTTAGAAAAAGTCCGTCAGATGTTAGCTGTTCGCAAAGCCGCGTTGATTGCCTTGACGGAGCGATTGATTGAAATCGAATCGATCGATGGAGATGAGCTGAAGCAGATCATCGATGAAAACTCGCCCGGTCCGCTGCTGGTTCCCGGCACGGGCGGCACGCCAAAGCGACATCAACAGCGGGCTGTTATTTCGGACGGCGAAGATAAAGCTCCGGACGTTGGCGCGGTGTAGGGCTGGTGAAGCGATGTACGATGGACATACCTGTCCGTCGCGCTGGCTGGTGCTCGGAGAGGAAACCCCAAGCTGCGTTGACTGGTGCTCGGATAAGAATATCCAAGCTACTGGATTCTACTGCTCGTCAAGAATCTCAACGGAAGCAAATTTCTTTCCTTCCAGCATTTCGAGGCTGGCTCCGCCTCCAGTGCTGACGTGAGTCACATCGTCTTCGAAACCGAGCACGGCAATTGCTGCGGCGCTGTCGCCACCGCCGATGATGCTGGTGGCGTCGCTATCGGCGATGGCTTGTGCGACTGCTTTGGTTCCCGCGTCAAACGGAGGCATCTCAAACACGCCCATTGGGCCATTCCAGATCACGGTCTTTGCGGTAGAAATGATTTCGGCGAAATTTTTGGCGGTTTCTGGGCCGATGTCGAGTCCTTCGAAACCGTCGGGGATTTGCCCGGCGGACACAACCAGTTTGTTGCAGTTTTTGTTGAAGTCATCGCCACAATGAGTGTCCGTGGGCAGGACAAGTTTGCTGCCGGCATTTTCGATCAGCGATTTAGCGAGATCGACTTTGTCTCTTTCAACGAGGCTTTTCCCAACTGCTCCGCCTTGAGCCAATGAGAAAGTGTAAGCCATCGCGCCGCCGATCAAAATGTGATCGCAAACACCGATGAGGTTTTCGATGACTTTGATTTTGTCGGAGACTTTGGCTCCTCCGAGAATCGCCACGAAGGGTCGCTCGGGATCGGCGATCACGTCAGACAGATAACGAATTTCTTTTTCGACGAGGGATCCGACGACTTTAGGTTTATCGCCCATTGCCCGTGGGACGCCATACATCGAGGCATGTTCGCGATGGCAAGTGCCGAAAGCGTTGTTGCAGTAAATGTCGGCAAATGCGGCGAGCTGAGCCGAAAATGCTTCATCTCCGCTTTCCTCGCGGGCATCGAAACGCAGGTTTTCCAGCACCAACACATCGCCATTGGCTAGCGCGGCGACCTTGGCGGTTGCGTCTGGGCCGATGGTGTCGGTGGCGAAACCGACGGGCTGATTGAGCATTTCAGCGAGTCGCTCGGCAGTAGGACGCAGGCTATCCTTGGGTTCTGGTCGGCCTTTGGGGCGTCCGAGGTGGCTAGAAAGAATCAGCTTGCCACCGCGCTCGATGACGGATTGAATGCTTGGCAAAGCCATTTCGATGCGGCGGTCGTCGGTGATTTTTTGGTCGGCATCGAGTGGAACGTTGAAATCAACGCGCATGAAAACTTTTTTGCCGGAAACGTCGACGTCATTGATTGTCTTTTTGGCCATGAATGATCCTGGAGTCTGCTTTTTTAGAGAATAAATATCAGATTGAGAGTATCGCGACTGGTTCAAGGCCTGAGTCACTCGAGGTCGGCGTTAAATCACTCGGGCTCTCTCACGAAAAGCCTCAATTTAACCCCGGTCGGGCGAATCAGAAAGGGCAAGAGAACTAGCAAGACCTTTCTTGTAAATTTTTTTCATTTGCTGTTGACGACAAGTGGTTCGCGGAATAAATTGATTCGCTTTCCCCGATTGCTGGCCAGAGCCGCCTATCTTCGCGGCTCGCTATATTTCGCGTTATTTCGCGAAAAATGTACGGCCTTGGCGATCACCCCGCTATTCAGAAAAACCTTTTTGTGAATAATGGCGGGCCGCTTCGAGACCGATAAGGTTGTTTCGAAGTCTGTTGGTGCGTTTTTTGTTACTGCATTTAATCATTTTGGCTCGGGTTCTTGGCTTTTGTCAGGGTTTCCCGGTTGTCGATTTTGGAGAACCGTTTGTGGCTGGTGCAATTCACGAAGTAATTCGAATCCGAATGGAAGCTTACGATCACTCGGTGCTCGATCAGAGTGCTGCTGAGATCGTTGACACGGCCAAGCGAACTCACTCGGAAGTTCATGGGCCGATTCCATTGCCGACGCGAATTGAGCGTTACACGGTGTTGTCCAGTCCGTTTGTTAATAAGAAGGCCCGTCAGCAATTTGAGATTCGCACTCACAAGCGTTTGATTGATATTGTTGAGGCGACCGCCAAGACCATCGAGGCACTCAATAAGCTGAACTTGCCAGCGGGTGTCGAAATCAAGATTAAGGCTTCGACTAAATAGTTGGGCTCAAGCAGAATTCTCGCACGATCTCGATTGGGTCGAGGTTGTGATTTACTTTTTTATAGTTGAATCAATAAGTGTATGAACGGAAGTTGTGCAGATAAGCTAGTCGTTGCTGTTGCCTGATTTGGTGATGGTGA
>JBGSKR010000538.1:0-7652 GCA_041741135.1 Mariniblastus sp. | reverse complement strand
CGAATTCCCGGGGAGAGGGGGGGGGCCAAGAATTACATTTTCTGGATGTGATATTTTGGAACCAACCCTCTCCATGACTGTTCCACTCGCTGATCTTCTTCTAAATCCGGATCAAGTTGCAGCTTGGTTAACAGCACAGGGCGTGACCGATCTTCCACGCGGCGTCGCGAATCTGCAATCGCTCGCTGATTGTGCTGCTCGGAGTTCACTAGTCACTTTATCGCAACCTTCTTCGGTGCATTCAGCATCAAGCAATTCACTGACTTCTTTAACACGGTCGTCTGCGAACTCGATTGCAGACACTTCCAAAAATCTTTCCGTACCTTCCACGCTTCATCCACTGGCAGCACTTGCTTTCTCGGAACTCCAACAGCATCTTGTTCGCACTTCTGATCCGGATCGAGCGCTCAACAATCTTGAACGCGTTGTCGCCGCCCATGGTTGGGAGTCGCTGTCCAAGTTTTTAGAGATTGAGATTTCTGAGAAAACATCGACAACTACCAGTTCATCGACTAACACGAAAACATCGACTACCACGAAAACATCGCCGGTAAAATTCCTGCGTCTTTCCGATTTGCTAAAGCTCTTTTCCGATAGTCAATATCTCAGCGATCTCTTTGTCGGTCATCGCGCTTTTCTCAAATCGCTCGAAAAAGACCCAAGCCAATTGGTGACGCGAAAAGTTCTCGTTCAACGGCTGCACGAACGATTGGAAACCGCCAACAGTACTAATGAAGCGATCAGCATCATCCGCCGGTTCAAGCAAGCGGAAACGATTCACATCGCCATCGCTGATCTGGTGCGAGGGTATCGGCTGGAACAAATCACCGAGCAAATTTCGTTGCTCGCCGAAGCCGTTTGCGAATGCACTTATGCCTACCTCTGGCGACGACTGGTTCAGCAGTGGGGAGCACCGCGAGCCCCCGATGGTGTGCCGGCTCGCTATGTGATTTTGGCGATGGGAAAACTGGGCGGCACGGAGTTGAATTACTCCAGTGATATCGATCTCGTGATGGTTTACGACGTCGATGGAGAAACCGATGGAGCGCTGCGAGGTTTGCCGGTCAAAACCAATCGAGAGTTTTTCGAACATCTCACTCGCGAATTTTTGCGAATGCACAGTGAGCCTACCTCCGAAGCACCCGCCTATCGGATTGATATGCGTTTGCGTCCCGAAGGTTCGCGAGGAAAGATTTGCAGTTCGTACCAATCGCTGATGCACTACTACGATTTCCAAGGACGGACTTGGGAGCGGCAGGCATTGATTAAAACAAAACCCATTGCGGGTAATCTGGAATTGGGAGCCAGAATTCTGCGGGAACTGAATCCTTGGATTTATCGCCGGAGTCTCAGCCGCGTCGATATTGCGGGCATCAAAGCACTCAAACGAGGCATCGAACGAAAGTCAATCGAACGCGGTGAAGCGACGCGAAATATCAAAACAGGACCAGGCGGCATTCGGGATATCGAATTTGTGATTCAGTTTTTGCAGTTGCTTAATGGCGGTGTCGTGCCGGAAACTCAGACGCCGGGCACGCTGGCGGCGATCAAGCGGCTGGAAGGTGCCGGTTGCTTGACGACTCCCGAAGCAACGTTACTCGCGAAAAATTACACTTGGCTTCGCAAGCTTGAACATCGGTTGCAATTGATGTTTGATCTGCAAACTCATTCCTTGCCCGAGGATGAAAGCGAACTGAGAAAAATGGCCCATCGCATGGGCTATCGCGACGATCCCGATCGGCTAGGTTCCTCTCGCGCTGACGCATCATTGAGTGGTCAGGTCGGAAGTAGTCCGAATTCCGCGCTCGACGAATTTCGAAAGTCGCTCGCCGATGTGATGGGTTCCAATCGCACGATTTCGCACCATCTCTTGCTGGGCGCGTTTGGGAACACCTACGGTTCGCTGCGCGACACCGGTGGGCATCTGGCATTTGCCGGTGATGAATCGATACCGGTCGAAGTTGATTTGATTCTTGAGCCGAATCCGACCGATGAGTTTATTGAGCGCACCCTCGGGCCGTATGGTTTTCGCGACGTGCCGCGAGCTTATGTGAACCTGATGGAGCTGGCGATTGAGCGGACGCCATTTCTGTCGACGCGGCGCTGCTTGCATTTTCTCGCGGCAATCGCTCCGGCGCTGCTCGAACAAATTTCTCGCACACCGGATCCGGATGGAACGCTTGTGTCGCTGTCGTCAGTCAGTGATTCGCTGGGCGCGAAGGGCGTGTTGTGGGAGTTGTTTCGTTTCAATCCGCCAACGTTGGGTCTGTATGTAAGGTTGTGTGCGGCGAGCGGTTACCTCGCGGGAATTTTGAAAACCAACCCAGGCATGATCGATGAACTGATCGATGCGTTGCAAATTCAGCAACTACCCAGTCTGGAATTTCTACAACAGGAACTGGATGAACTAACTCGCGGAGCCACGGACATCGCCCCGATTGTATTCAGTTTCAAAAACGCTCATCATCTGCGGATCGGCATTCGAGATATTCTAGGTCGAGACGATTTGCAGCGAACGCATCGTGCGCTTTCGGATGTGGCGGAAGTCTGTTTGCGAACGATTGCTCGGCACGAGTTTAAACAATGCCTTTCGCAATTCGACATGGACGATTCGGCTGGCGGCGATCCAATCGTGGGAATCGAATCCGCTAATGCAAAAGATGAATCCGCTTGTCCTTTGGTGATTTTGGCGATGGGGAAATTGGGAGGACGCGAACCCAACTACCACAGCGATCTCGAGGTGATTTTTCTGTATGGTCACGATGTCGAGTTCGAGGCGCGATTGCCGGGTGGCGTGAGTAGTCAATTTTTCTTCAGCGAGTTAGCAGCTCGGGTGACGCGATTCGTGACTCATTCATCGCACTTCGGTCGGCTGTATGATCTGGACAGCCGCCTCCGTCCCGGTGGTCATAGCGGAGCGCTCGCCGTTTCGATCGATGAGTTCTCGCGATACTTCCAAACGGGGCAAGGGCGCTTATGGGAGCGACAAGCCTTATGCAAATCGCGGCCAGTTTTTGGCGCGTCGGAGTTGCAAATCTCGGTCATGCAGCAGGTGCATCATCTGATGAAAGAGCGACGGTGGTCATCCGCGTTGGGACGTGAAATTGCGGCGATGAGAATTAGTATGTTGCAAAATTGCAGTCCGCAAAATTGGAAACGGGGCATTGGTGGAACAGTGGATGTGGAGTTCGCGATTCAGGCACTTCAGCTAAAACATTATGCTGAGTATCCCTCGGTGTTGGTTCCTGGAACGCTGGAAGCGATTGATGAACTTGCCGAGCGAGGTTTGTTGTTACCCGATTCGGCGGAAGCGTTTTCAACGCACTACGATTTCTTGCGTTCGGTGGAAGCGAAGTTGCGGCTGGTTAATACCACTACTCGGCATGATTTACCGGACGACAAAAAACAGTTAAATCAACTCGCCCATCTATTGAATATGCCGCAGGCGGAGACATTACAACAACGTGTGGCCGCTGCCCGTCAGCAAATTCGTAAGCACTATGACCGAGTTTTTTCCGAGTTGTAGCGAAGTTCGCCTCGCTGGCATTGCTAACAAACTCGTGTCAGTTTCGATATAATTTCGGGTATCGCTTTTCTGTAGTGGCATCTTTGGGAGAGGATAGCATGACGAATATCTTGATTGTCGATGATTCGGATGTGGATCGGATGTTGATGGAAGGGCTGCTGCGACAAAAGCCTGGATTTGTGGTGATTGCCGCCGACAACGGAGCGATGGCGCTACAAAAGCTGCAAGAATGGAGCATTGATCTGGTGCTCACGGATTTGCAGATGCCCAAGATGGATGGTCTCGAATTGGTGAAGCAAATTCGCCAGAGGAGGTTACAGATTCCCGTCGTGTTGACCACGGGGCAGGGTAGTGAGGATATCGCGGCGGCTGCGCTCAAAGCGGGTGCGGCGGGTTACATTCCGAAAAATAAACTTAACCAGTTGCTCGTCTCCACCGTTCGTGAGGTGCTAGAAATTTTTCAACATGTCGAACAAAACTATTGTAAGTTGCTGAGTTGTTCGCGTGTTTCTCATTTCGAGTTTGAAATCGGTCCGGACACCGAATTGGTGTCGCAGTTGGTCGAGTTTTGCGAGCAGATGCTACGCTCGATGACGCCGCTGGATAAAATCGATTGTCTTCGCGTGGCAATCGCTTTCGATCAGGCGTTACGAAACGCCGTTTATCGCGGCAATCTGGAAATCAGTAATGAATTCAAAGTTCCCTCGACAGGGTCTTCGGATATCGAAAATCTCCCTACCGTCATTCGTCGCCGGTTTACGGTGCACCCGTTCAGTGAACGCAAGGTGCGGGTGGTGATGGAAATCAAACCTCGTGGATTTATCGTTCGAATCACCGACGAAGGACCTGGTTTCGATACGCGGGCAGTTGGCAATTGGATGCAACCGGCGGCTCGCGGCACGAAGTTGATGAAGGCGTTCATGGATCAGGTCAAATACAACGCGAAAGGAAACGAAGTTGAATTGTCTTATCGTTTTGCGATCAATCCTGTTTCAGGAAACGCCTCTCAAGCATCAGAGCGCCCGCTTCCCAGCGGTTGGTTAACCAATCAAAGCACGGGCGAACGAACGCAAATCAATCTTCCGAAGTTCGTGATTGGTCGGCGAGCCGCCTGCCATTTGCAGCTTAACGGCCCTACTATTGCTCCGTTGCACTGTATGTTGGTGGTCGAGGGCGATCATCTGATGTTGCTTAATTTGACGCCCGAGTTCGAGACGATGGTCAATGGCAAACCAGGCAACGGTCGTCATTTAAAATCGGGTGATCTAATTTCGATGGGCGACCAAAAATTTCTGTTCGAGGTGCAGGGGTGATGAGCGGTGCGCGACGTGAAAGTCGTTACGCTTCAGGTGTTGCATACAGGCTGGTGGACAAATAGCGTTCGCCAAGATCGGGCAGCACGACCACGATCATCTTGCCCGCATTCTCTGGCCGACGAGCGACCTGGATCGCTGCCGTCGCTGCCGCTCCACAACTGATGCCGCAGAACAGGCCTTCTTTCGTGGCGAGATCGCGTGCCATCTGCACGCAGTCTTCGTCTTTCACCTGAATGATTTCATCAATCACGTCCACGTTGAGAACGTCGGGAATGAATCCCGCTCCGATACCCTGGATCGTATGTCGGCCAGGTTTAAGTTCTTCACCGTTTTTTCGTTGCGTGATGACGGGACTGGTGAGCGGTTCAACGGCGATCGAAATCAGTCCAGGTTTTCTTGCTTTGAGCACTTCGCTGCAGCCTGTGATCGTGCCACCGGTTCCCACGCCAGCGACCAAAATGTCGATCTGACCATCGGTGTCTCGCCAAATTTCTTCTGCGGTGGTTTGGCGATGAATCTCAGGATTGGCTGGATTGCTAAACTGCTGTGGCATGAAGTAGTTTTCGTTTTCGTGAGCAAGCTCAGTTGCCTTGCGAATCGCGCCTGGCATCCCCTCGGCACCGGGAGTCAGAATCACTTCCGCTCCGAGGGCGGCGATCAGTTTTCGTCGCTCGATCGACATGCTATCGGGCATCGTGACTTTCATTTTGTAACCCCGAGCGGCACAAACGTAAGCCAGCGCAATGCCAGTGTTTCCGCTGGTTGGTTCAATTACGACGGTGTTCGAATTGATTTTGCCGGCCTTTTCGGCAGCGTCAATCATCGCGCGTCCAATCCGGTCTTTGACGCTCCATAGCGGGTTCATGTTTTCGACTTTCGCGATGACCGTCGCCAAGCAGCCGTCGGTCACGCGGCGCAAGCGCACGAGCGGGGTGTTGCCGATGCACTGGGTTATGTCTTCGTGAATTCTGGGGGTGGAGGCAGGTGGATTGGTCGCATTGGCCATGATGGTCTCTTTCGTCGATCGTTTAGGGAGTGCGGTTGTTGTGGGTCAATCGGTTCCAATATAGCAAATAGAGCGCTTGATTAAAATCCTTATGCGTCGCCCACTTGGAGTCTCAGCAACGACGCATCTACAGCTAACGTAGCGACGCGCGCCGGAGCGTGGTTTCCGCCGTCTGGCGACGGCAGCTACGAAAAATTCGTGCCACTAATTTACGTCCGTTGCTAACGATGGTAACGATGGCTCCTTGTGATGAGTGAGGAAGTTGGCTCGAATAAAGCTTAATTCCATCAATGTTTTTCAAATAGTTAGTCAAAATCGATGTCACCGTCGTCCCATTCGGAAGCTTCCGAACTCGCTGTTGCTGCGGAAACGAACAATCCCGCGCACGGGGACGGTCAGGTTTTTGGCGTAAGCATCGAACTTGTATTTGCAATTCTCTGCGGAGTGTTTTTGCTGGCGGGATGGTTGCTCAGCATCACAACATCGTTTTCATTTTGGGTCTTGCTGCCTCTTTATGTGACGTCGTATTTCTTCGGTGGCTTTTACACGCTGATCGAGTCGATAAAAAAACTGCACAACGGGCAGTTGGAAATTGACTTCCTGATGTTGGTCGCCGCGATCGGAGCGGCAGCGCTTAATAATTGGGCCGAAGGAGCGTTGTTGCTGTTCTTGTTTAGTATCAGCCACTCGCTGGAACATTATGCGATGGGCCGAGCACGCCGCGCCATCGAAGCCCTCGCTGAATTGGCTCCCGACACCGCCGTCGTCAAACGTGACGGAACCATCAGTGAGGTTCATGTAGACGATTTAGTGGTTGGTGACATCGTGATCGTTAAACCGAACGAGCGAATCGCTGTCGATGGTTTTGTCGTCAAGGGAGAAAGCAGCGTTGATCAGGCTCCGATCACTGGCGAGAGTCTTCCCGTCAGCAAACGTGCCGTGGACCGTTTCGAGGAAGCAGTAAAGAACGAGAGCAAGCTTGCTGCCGAGCATCGGGTTTTTGCCGGAACGATTAACCAGCGAGGCGCGATGGAAATTTATGTCACGCGTTTAGCCACTGACTCGACGCTCTCGCGAGTGGTGACGATGGTTCACGAAGCGCAGGTTAAACAATCGAAGACGCAACGGTTTGCCGCCAAATTCGAGCGAGTCTTTGTGCCGATCGTGTTGGCAAGCGTTGTCGTACTACTCTTTGCCTGGGTGGTCATTGATGAAAAATTTGCGGCGTCGTTCTACCGAGCGATGGCAGTTCTGGTTGCCGCCAGTCCTTGTGCGCTGGCGATTTCGACACCGAGTGCAGTTCTCAGCGGAGTCGCTCGAGCCGCACGGGGCGGCGTGCTGTTCAAAGGAGGCGCTCCGTTGGAAGCGCTCGGCAGTGTCGCCGCGATCGCTTTTGACAAAACAGGCACGTTGACCGAAGGGCGTCCGCGACTGACGGATATCGTCACGACCGAAGGTGCCACCCAATCCGAGTTGCTCGCGACGGCGATCGCGGTGGAAAGCCTGAGCGATCATCCGCTCGCCGCTGCCATTGTGCGAGACGGTACCGCTGCATTGGCGGCTCCGCAAGAGATATTCTCTGCCGAAAATCTGCAAAGCATCACCGGCCGCGGGGTATCCGCAACCATCAATGGCCAGCAAGTCGAGATCGGTAAACGCAATTTATTTTTGGAGGTGGAAGGGCGAAAGCTTCCTGCGGACGTGGCAGCCATCATCGATCGGTTGGAGGGGGCAGGCCGCACGACGATGGTCGTTCGACGTGCTGACAAATATTTGGGTGTGCTGGGCGTGATGGATGCACCGC
>JBGSKR010000537.1:0-15245 GCA_041741135.1 Mariniblastus sp. | reverse complement strand
CGATGCTTTGCAGCATCAAAAGGCTCGGAGCGACCAACGCCATCAAAAGCCGATCAACCGGTTTATTGGGTCGCGAACGATATCGCCGACTTTGCAAGTACTTTGAAACGGAGTTGAACGACAACGTCTGTCTGTCAATGACCTTTGAAACCATCACGATCACCGCCACAAAGGTGGCTTAGGCTTCTAGACTATTTTACTTTGCTCAACTCGCTAGCACTCAACAAGTACACGCCCAACGTTGCCCTAACCTAACAGCACAATTAGAATCATTTCACAGCCAAATTAAGAACTCGAAGTCAGACCTAAATCGTCGTTGTCGCCACTTGTTCGTATTTTGCGGGCTCTCAACCCGACCTCGCCCCAACTCATCCCTGAACCCAATCTCGCGATTTCCGTAATGAAGCTCGATCAGCGATTGCAAGCCATCCAATTGATTCTCGCCGATGTTGATGGCGTGCTGACTGATGGCTTCATCGAGTATGACAATCAAGGCATCGAGTCAAAGAAATTTCACGTTCGCGACGGGCTGGGAATTAAACTTTGGCAACGATCGGGCCATCATTTCGGAATCATCACCGCTCGTTCGTCGCACATCGTGAAAATGCGGATGGCTGAATTGGGAGTCGAAATTGTTCGGCAAGGTTCACAACACAAATTGCCGATCGGACTCGAGATCATTGAGGAGTTGGGACTGACCCCCGAACAGACCTGCTACATCGGAGACGACCTCGCCGATTTAAGATTGATGCAACACGTTGGTTTGGCGGCGACGGTGTCGGACGCATCACCTGACGTAAAACTGAGCGCTCACATCACGACCAAAGCCGGTGGTGGGCAGGGAGCGATTCGCGAATTGATCGAGTTGATTCTTAAAAGCCAAAATCATTGGTCTGAAATTGTGCAATCCTTTCGCGAAGGTTAACCGGATTTTGCCTTGAATGGACTCTTGCCTTGACGACTTCCACAACCAGCACAACTCGGGCCGACCGAACAGTGACCGCAGAGCGGCGGCCACTTAATTCGTTCGCGCTGTACCTTATGTCGCTGGCGGTTTGCATTGCCTGCTATTCTCTGTACGCCAAATTCTTGGTGCCGATTATCGAAGGCCCGCCGAACCTTGTGCAACGTGAGATCTTGCCGCCCGAGGTTGACCCGCCCTCAAACCGCGATCATGCCACGATGTTGACCGAACTGCTTCCGCAAGACGCTTGGGAACACGGGCCATGTAAAACCTTGGTGACGGACTCTGGCACAATTCTGTTTCAAGATTTCGAGCCCGTCGAAGGCGGATTCTTGGAAGTGTTTCCATTCACGTTGCTCGTCATTGGCCAGCCAGAAGTGCCAGCATCAGAAACGAAAACGCCGCCGACCATCCTCCGCTGCCTGCGAGGTGCCAGGTTGAAGTTTGATCGACCAGCGACCGAAATCTTTAACGGCAAAGCCAAATTGGAATCCGCGCGATTGGTCGGACATGTTGATATCATGCGGCCCGCCACCGACTCTGCCAGTGACGATTCACTGCAAATTTCGACCAGCAATGTGCAGATTGATGAACAAAAAATCTTTACCATTGACCCGGTTTCGTTTTCTTTTGGTCCGCATCAAGGCCAAGGCAAGAATCTGTTGATCGAATTTGCTCGCGACCCATCGGTGAATCTGATTACCGGCGATTTCTCGAGCATCATTGGAGTCAAACGCATGGAGTTGGCGTTTCTTGACTGGCTTCGAATCGCCGCGCGAAAAACTAATCAAGTTCAAACCGATTTCAATGCTCCCCCACCGGCAGGTTCCGGATTGGATGATCCGCTGGCCATTCGCTGCGCCGGGCCGTTTGTGTTTGAGATGGATCGCGGGGTTGCTTCATTTTCGGACGATGTGACGGTTGAATCAGAAAGCTCCACGCGGGAGCGCATCACCTGCGATCAATTGACGTTGCATTTTGAGAAACCAAAGCCGAACGCAGTCGCGAATTCGAAATCGCCAATGCCGGGCATGAAACTCAATCAACTGATTGCCACCGGATCGCCTGCGGTCGTTTTCTCTCCCACTCGCGCGACAAAAATCACCGGCGACATCCTCAGCTACGATCTTCAGACATCGCAGGTCGTCGCACACCAAGCCAATCCTCATGGCAAACCTGCGACGATCATTACTCCACAGCACCAACTCGCCGCGCCAAAGTTCACCTACCAGATGATGACTGATCAGCCCGCCGAAAATCGACAGAGCAATTCGATAGGCCCGATCAAGGCGACAGGTCCAGGAAAAATGTTGCGCGTCGCGGATAAAACGAAGCCGGAGTTTCTGGTTTACTGGCGCGAGCAATTGAGCGTAAGTTCGGAACTCGACCAAATGCTAGTGACCTTGACCGGCGGCTGCGGAGTTCAAATCGGAACCGAGACAACCATCAATGCCGGACAGCTTCAGTTGTGGCTCAAGCCGTCCAAGACCGAAACAACGAACGAAACAACGCTGGAATCCGCATACGGTGAAGCGACTCAAACGGCTTATCAACCCACCAAACTCATCGCTACCAATGTGGTCGAGATTGACTCGCTGTCGCTCGTCGGCATGACCCAGCAATTGGTCGCGACTTGGCCGCTCGAAAGCGATGTCGCGGCAGAGCAAAACGTTCTTGGCTCAGCCAACTCGCGAACCGATGCGAGTACACTGACCCGACATGCCGTAAATCGAATCGCCACTCTGCAAATCACCGACGATCCCAGCACCATGCCAGCCACTGCCGGATTTCAACCCATCCGCCGCGAGAGTTCTGTTTGGCGGGATACATCCAGTCAACGCGACGAACCTATGCGACGAGACAATCAAGTCACGCCAACTCAGTTCGCTGAAGAGATTTCTGTTGGTCAGAAAAAGTATTTCTTTCGTGCGAACTCGGTCGATTTGAAATTGTCGCTGCGGAATGGCGAGTCCAGTATTCGCGAACTGATCGCGACCGGGCAAGTCGCTTTAGCGGAACTGCCTGCCAATACGGCGCGCAACGATTCTGCTACTCCAATCGTCAGCAAGAATCTGCCAACGGACTCTCCGCTGACTGTTGAGGGGGAATCGCTGACGCTGCTTAGTCAAGCCGAGCAGCAAGTTCGATTGCTGGTTCGAGGCACCAGCGAAACAGCGGCGACTGTCACGGCTCAGGCACTACGACTGTCCGGCACGGAGCTGCATCTCGATCAAGCGGCAAACAAATTGTGGGTCGATGGAGCGGGACAGATTCATATTAAGAACGCTGCCACCACGAAACAGTCTGATCCGCAGCAATCCATTTCCGCCGCGCCTTCGAGTAACTACGAAACCGTGACGGTCACTTGGAAAAGCGGGATGGTCTTCGACGGCCACAAAGTCTACTTCGAAGAAGGTGTCGAGATGACTGCCCAGGGAGAGAACGATGAAAGAAATTCACTCGTGACATCCGCCAGCAGTGCCGGTCTGAGCCTGCAATTGAAGCAACCGTTTGACTTCAGAAATCTTGATTCGAAGAAAAAGTCACCAGCCGTCGAAATGGAAGAAGTGATTCTCGTCGATCGTATTATCGATTCGCGTCGCGTTTTTGCGGCTCCCACGAATCCACTGCCAGCCAACCAATCGCCACCCACCAGCATCACTCATCAAACGTTTTCGGTCGCGGGCGAGTTGCTTGAACAACAAAAATTCGTCACTTCTCAAGCTACTTTCAATGCCGCGACAGGCAAACTGAACGCGGCGGGGCCGGGTGTCATCCTGCATCATGCGCGAGGAAAATCGCCACTGCTGAAAAACGCACAAAACAGTGACCAACCGGCGAATGATCTGCCTTCAGCCACCGCTCAAAATGTTGAAATTGGGCGACCTGTAGGCAGTGACTCCGCGCTAACTTTTGTACGAGTCAATTTTGATCGCTCCGTCGACGCCGATACCAACTCAAAAGAAATGCTCCTTCAGGGAAACGTGCGCACCCTGTATTCAACCGTCAAAACTTTTGATGAAATTCTCGACCCCGACCAAACCGCAGCGCTTCCGCTTGATAGTGTACAAGTCACCTGCGACCAATTGAAACTGGCTCAGTGGACTCAACGCAATGCGACCAAACCAACACAAGAGCTGCTCGCCAGCGGCAACGCGCACATTATCGGCACGGCTTTTGAAGCGACCGCCGATCGGATCAATTACAACCAAGCCACGGACATGTTAGTGGTCGAAGGCACTCCTCGCTCCGACGCCAATTTGTGGTTCAAGCCAACGCCGGACGCTCGTCAGCGAGACCATTTGGTTGCCGGCAAAATTCTTTATCGACTTTCCGATCAATGGACCGAAATTCAGTCGGTCAAAAACATCGGCATCAATCGCAATTGAGAATGGTCGGATTCTAGCCCGGCGGGCGGCATATCTTTGCCGGTGGCGTCAGCTACCGGATAAATTCTTAATCAGAAACAAAGCCCGGCGGACGGCAACTTCAGCGCATGATGCGTCGTTGCGTGGGTTCGCATTGATGAAATATCTCGCATTTCACGACATTGCAACCTATGTTTCATTTCCCTAGGTCTAAACAGCCTACGCCCCACTAGTTTTGCCCACAAACGGTTGCCTAGAACAAGTCAATCAAAATTCCGCTCGGTTATTGCTTCAAGACTTTTTTGTTTCCTCGCGGAACGATCCAGACCCATTCGCGTCTACAATGGACTGTTTCTGTAACCAATCCACGGTTTGGCAACCGTAGTTACCCAAGTTCTTGCGTTCGCTTCCACCACTAGAACCCCCATTCGAAATTCCGGAGAGTTCCCATGCGTCGGCTGTTCTTGATCCCCATGACTGCGATGGCAGTTTTCTTTCACCTCCCGCAAGTCATCGGTTTACTGCCAGAAGTTCAAGCCACGAACGGACTGGCGGCTCAGGAGATTGGTTTTCTCGAGGACTTCGCGCTGGCTGAGAATCGCGAAACGGCGCTCAAGCAACTTGTGCCCGGCACCGAAGAATTTTACTTCTTTCATTGTCTGCATTACCAACACACCGAACAACTCAACAAAGTCGACGAGTTCCTCCAGCCGTGGATCAAGCGTTTTGGTTACTCGACTCGAGTCAATCAAATTCGCAATCGACAAGCGATTTTGAAATACAGTGACGATCCAGACGGCACGCTCAAGTTTCTCATTCAACAGTTGAGTTTGCACTTTAGTCACCAGCGTGAGATTCCGCACACCCAACGTGACTTGCCCAGCAAGCTTGATCCGAAAACCATCAGCATCGAGACGCTGATTGACGGGGCGTTTTCGCGATACAGCAACACGCAAGGATTCTCTGATTCGGGTTTGCGATTGCTGGCGCAAGGAGCCCATGACAATCTCAAACCGCGCGACTTGAATCGAGACCAGCGCCGGCACTTGCTGGAACGCTTGCAGTATCCCAGTTTTCCAGGTTTGGTTGAACTGATTGTGGCCGATCTGAAAGATCCGAACACTGGCGGATTTGGCAGCATCGAAATCCACAAAAAATTGACATTGAAACAACTTGATGAGGTCGCGAAACAACACTCGTCAGTCTTGAATCAGGGGCAGTTCATTAACACTTACCTCAGCAAACTTGCTCCATCGGAAGACACCGATTGGCGGGCCGATACGGTAGCGCATGAAGCGTACCTTGGTCGAATGTGGACTTTTGTCAAATCGCTCAGTCCGGCTCATAACTCAATGAAAGCCAACATTTTATTCCGCAGACTTGAGTTTAATCGCACGCAGGGTATTCATGATCGCGAACTGTTTCTGGAATATCTGAAACTGCCACGCGAGGTCGGCTACATCAATCCTGTTATTTTGAAACAGCTACCTGATCGCAACCACATCGCTAATATTCACCAAAGTTTCGAAGCTCAAACGCGCTTGATTCCGATTGTCAACGAACAACCCTTAGTCGAGTATTACCTGCATCACTTCTTGCTCGACGCTGCCGACACGAAAGAGTTTCAACCGTGGTTTGAGGAAAACTATCTGCAAACGCAATTCGCCACTGTTAAAATCTTAAATGGTCGCGGCGATTCCGAAAAATGGGCTGCCACGCTTTCACCGTCTCAGTATCAAGCTCTCCTCGAACGAATCGATCTGGATTTTGTAGCGACCAACGCCGAACATTTTGATGTGGACGAAGACGTTTTACTGGAGTTGCACACGAAGAACATCAAGACCTTGATCGTGAAAGTCTTTGAGATCAACGCCGAAAATTTCTACCGCAAGAACGGCAGAGAAATTGACACCAACATCAATCTCGATGGCTTGGTTCCTAATCATGAGCAGACCTATCAGTACGATACGGAACCAGCACTTCGCGTCAAACGCGAGTATACGTTTCCGAATCTGAAAGATCGCGGCGTGTATGTCGTCGATTTTATCGCTGGCGGAAAATCCAGTCGTGCCTTGATTCGCAAAGGCCGATTGCATACCACGCACCAAGTCACCGCCGCCGGGCTGAAGTTTACCGTGCTCGATCAAGACGGCATGGTCGTTCCCGATGCCAGTTTGTGGATCGGTGGGCGTCGCTACGCACCCGCCAAATCCGACAAGTCTGGAAAAATTCTCGTTCCGTTTTCGACTCAGCCAGGTGGTACGAATGCGATCATCATTCATGACGACTTCAGTTGCCTGCAAACGTTTCAGCACGCGGCGGAAAAATATCAGTTCACGGCTGCGATGGTGCTCGATCGAGAATCGCTCACGCGCAGCAATCAGTCAACGCTCTTGCTGCGCCCATCACTCAAATTGGCTGGTGGAGAAGCCGTGCCGGTTAGCCTATTACAGGAACCCACGCTAACGATTACTTCAACCAATCTCGATGGCGTTTCCTCTACAAAAATCGTTTCTGATCTGAAATTATCCGAGACTTCTGAAACTGAAGTTTCGTTCGTTGTGCCGCCGAGAACGAAAACGGTTCAGTTTGCTTTTACCGCGATGATCGAAAGTCTCAGTCGCGGAACCAAGGAAACCGTTGCCGCCAGTCAGCAGTTCGCTATCAATCAAATCGATCAAACCGAATTGATCCAGGATGTACATTTGGCTCCCACCGCGGCCGGGTATGTGCTGGAAGTCCGAGGCAAAACGGGCGAACCGCGGCCGAAACAGTCTGTCAGAGTCTCGTTGCAACCCACCGATTTTACTTTCACTGTCGACGCCGAACTCCAGTCCGATTCAAATGGTCAAATTGAACTTGGCCCACTGGCAAACATCGGCTCGATCTCGGTGTCGTTGTCAGGAGGTTCCAATAAAAGTTGGCCGCTGGGCAGAAGTGGTCAAGCTTATCCGCAGACCGTCAACGCTTTAATTGGCGAAACCATTCAGTTTGCGGCTCCGGCCAATGAAAACTCAGCGATCGCTCTGTTTGAAATTCGCGATGATAAGATTGTGGCCGAGCATACCGCACTGATCACAAAAAAAGATCGGCTACTGCAAATCTCGGATTTGCCCGCTGGCGATTTTCAACTGCAATTGACTGGCGTGAATGACACTTCCACCGGTACCCGTGCCGACCATCAGATCACGCTGCGGATCACGGATGGGAGAAAATCGGGCAACATGTTGGTCGGTGAGCATCGTATTCTGGAAAGCCGTCCACGTCTGCCGCTGCAAATTGTGTCGGCCGAAATCGTGACGGCAAAGATTGATGACGATAAAGAAGAACCGAAGAAAGACGCAAAAAAAGAACCGAAGAAGGATGTGAAGAAAGTTGAGGCCAAGGTCATTCAGCAGTTGAGAATTCAATTGGTGAACAGCAACTCCACCACTCGCGTGCATGTCTTCGCCGACCGCTACCAACCCGCGTTCGACGCCTATCAAAACCTTGCCAGCGTCCGCGCCGCCGAGCCCTGGGAGTACGAGCCTTCGCTGCGACAGTCCGTTTATCTTGAAGGACGCAAGATTGGCGAAGAGTATCAATACATTCTGGATCGCAAGTACGTGTCCAAGTATCCCGGCAACATGCTGGACCGACCTTCCCTGCTCTTGAATCCCTGGGCGACACGAGATACCGACAACTCGACGCAGGTCGCGCAAGATGGTTCTGATTTTGGCGCTCGAGGCAACGAAGCCGATAAACCTTTGAGTAAACTTGGCGGCAGCGCTGCCAACAACGGCCATAATACCGACAGCTCTAATCTCGATTTCCTCGGCGACCAATCGGTGCTGCTCGCTAACTTAAAACCCGACGCCGACGGTTTGCTAACTATCGACCTCGACAAACTGGGTTCTGCCCAACACATTCGCATTGTCGCTCTCGATGCATTTGCCACCGTACAGCGATCAATCAGCGGTGAGCTTCTCCCGTTGAAGCCGCGCGATAGTCGACTGGCTGACGCGTTCGATCCGGAGAAGCATTTTTCTCTTCGCAAACAAATCGAGGTAATGAAAGCCGATGAGGAATTGGTCATCGAAGACATCGTCTCCGCTAAGTTTCAAACCTACGACGATCTGTCGGACGTTTATCGTTTGCTGATTGCCCTCAACCCAAACTCTGATCTGAAAACGTTTGAGTTCGTGTTGACTTGGGATCAGCAAGACGACAAGAAAAAACGCACGCTGTATTCGAAACACGCTTGCCATGAACTGAACTTCTTTTTGCAAAAGAAAGACGCACCGTTTTTTGCGGAAGTGGTTCGTCCACATCTTGAATTCAAGCGAGACAAGCAATTTATTGATCACTTTTTGCTCGATCACGATTTGACGAATTATCTTGACCCGTGGCAGTACGTGAAACTGAACGCGGTCGAGCGAATTTTGCTTTCTCGACGATTGGCGGCCAACACCGACGACATCGTTCGCAATCTTGGCGAGATGTATGACTTGAATCCGACGCCACGGAAACGGTTTGATGGGCTGTACGATACCGCCATCGCCGGGTTGGGTTTGGATGATGATTTCGAGGGTGAAAAATTTAAAAGGAAAGAGAACCAACTTCAAGAAAGTTTGCCCGAACTCGAAGATGCCAGGAGAGAGCTAAAAGGTAGAACTGACCGCTCCTCGGCGACCGGTCAAGCGGGTAATCGGTTTGCGGGTATTGCTCCGCCGGCAGTTGCAGCGGCACCTTCATCGAGACCAATGACGGAATCGATGAGTGCCAACGAGAAAGCAATGGACGGATGGGATGAGTCAAAGAACGAATTGAAGCCCTCCGAGTCTCGGTTCCGTTCCAACAGTGAAAAATTCGGCAAAGACGCTCCCCAAAAACGCGATCAGTTTTTTGGAGATAAACTCAACGAAGAAGCCATGTTCGGGGTCGAGCTTAACGACGGCCAACAAACCAAAGAACTCCAAGAGTTGCGTAAACAGCTTCAATCGCTTTACCGCCGCCTGCCTCCGACTCAAGAATGGATGGAGAATAATTACTGGCACTTGCTTCCCGACCAACAAACGCCGGAATTGGTGCGAGTCAATCGATTTTGGCGTGACTATGCACGCCATGTCGACGGCGATTTTTTGTCACCCTATTTCCCAGAAGCTCATCAGACTTTCACGGAAATGATGTTCGTGCTGGCCGTGATCGATCTGCCGTTCAAAAGCCCGCAGCCGGGCAGCGACTATCAAGAGAACAGGCTCACCTTCACTGCGACCGGGCCAACGATCGCCTTTCATCAACAGGTCGAACCCGCCCTCGTTGATCGTGGCAACACGACGATCCTCGTCAGCGAAAATTTCTTCGCCCAGCATGATCGATATCAACACGAAGACGGCGTGCAATTTGACAAATTCATTTTCGACAAATTTCACGCACATACTTTGTATGGCGGACAAGTCGTGATTACCAACCCGACCTCGACGCCGCGAGCGATTGATTTGCTGATCCAGATTCCCGAAGGCAGCTTGCCCGTGAACGGTTCGCAAGCGACAAAAACGATCAGTCTCGATCTGGCTGGATTCAGCACGCAAACGTTCGAGTATCATTTCTATTTTCCAACGGCTGGAAAATTCTCGCACTATCCGGCTCACGTTTCTGCTGATGAAAAAGTGTTGGCCATCGCTGAGTCGATTGCTTTCAACGTGACCGAACAGCCAGCAGAGGTCGATCAAACTTCGTGGGCCTACGTGTCGCAGAACGGCACCGGCGATGAAGTCATCGAATTTCTTAACTCGAAGAACATTTTGCGATTGGACTTGAACAAAATCGCATTCCGCATGTCAGACAAAGCGTTCTTCCAGAGAACGATCAAAACATTGCGAAATCGTTATGTTTACAATCCGCTGCTGTGGTCGTATTCGCTGAAGCACAACGACACGACCGCCATCCGCGAGTACCTATCCCACAATGATGCCATCGCGGGCAACGTCGGACCTTATTTCGAATCCGAGTTGCTGACAATCGCGCCTGTCGAGCGTAATTGGTATCAACATCGCGAATATTGGCCGCTGGTTCATTCTCGCGCTCACCAATTGGGGCCGCAGCGAAAAATTCTTAATCCGGCGTTTTATGAGCAGTACCAATCGCTACTAAGTGTGCTCGCTCATCATGGGAAACTGCGTGACGACGAGCATCTGGTGGTGACCTATTACATGTTGCTGCAAGATCGCTTTGAAACGGCGCTTGAGCATTTCGGCAAAACAAAAGCCGACTCACTGCCGTGCCAAATGCAGTACGATTACTGTGCGGCCTATTTGGACATGATTCAATCGAAGCCCGAAGCTGCCGCAACAACTGCCGAGAAATGGGCCAGCTATCCGGTCGATTTGTGGCGTGAACGTTTCCAAAATATCCTTGCTCAAGTTGAAGAAGTTCGCGGCGGTTCGGCAACCGTTATCAATGCCGAGGATCAAACTCAAAAACAGACGGCACTTGCCGCTCAGTCCGCGACGTTTGATTTCTCAGTCGAGAGCGGCAAAGTGACGATCAATCACCAGAACGTTGCCGAGATTGATTTGAATCTCTATGAAATGGATATTGAATTGCTGTTCAGCCACAGTCCGTTTGCCCAAGACGATTTGGATGGCTTTTCGATGATCCGCCCGAACACAACGGAAACGGTGACGCTGAAATCGGATGACAAAGGTCGTGGGAGTCGCGAAGTCCCCATTCCTGATGAACTAAAGAACAAAAATGTGTTGGTGGAAATTGTGGCTGGCGATCAATCCAAATCACAACCCTATTTTGCTCATTCGTTGGATGTTCAGATTTCTGAGAATTATGGCAGCTTGCAAGTCACGCAGCAGAAAACGCATGATTTGCTGCCGCAGACTTATGTCAAAGTCTATTCTCGCGATCGAAACGGTTCGGTGAAATTTCACAAAGACGGATACACTGATTTGCGAGGCCGATTTGATTTCGTAACGCAGTCAAACCATTCGCTTGATGGAATCGAAAAATTCTCGATCCTGATCCTTAGCGAAACCAATGGAGCAATTATCCGTCAAGTCGATCCGCCGAAGGAGTAAGTGCCGCTGTCACTCGTTCCGGAATCAACACTGCATATGGATTCCGATTGTCCGGAAAGCGGCAACAAACCACTGCAAAGCGACCCGTGACTAGCGGTGCCGTGCCAAGAGAATCGTCTACGATCTCAAACTCGTAGACGATTTGTTTCCCATCCAGGTCGACTAGCCGCAGATGAATCTCCACCGTTTGTTCGAACCTGAGCGGCTGATGAATCTGAAAGCTGACTTGTAAACGCGGGAACCCCAGCGTACCTCGTCGGTCGGGCATGACAACGCTGAGACCACGACTACGCAGGAACGCGTATTCAGTTTCTTCCATCATCCGCACATAAGACGAAAAATGAGCGACTACGATGGCGTCGTTGTCCACGAACCGAACTTGCCAGCGGTGCTTAAAAGTGGATGGATGGCTCAACGTCGAAGTCCTGAAATGTTTGGATTGTAGAGAGTTTAGAACGCTTTATCGAGCTAGCAGATTGGGCTTGCCTTCTGGAGTCCATTTCCGCAAACTACGCCAGATTTTTTTCGTTCGCCAGATTATGCCGCGAATTTTCATGACTAACTTTCCAGCCAACTTGAAACGTAGGGACGTTGAACCGGTCTTGATCCGAAGGCTTAACAGTTGCGCCAGTCAGTTCAAGGTCATCAGTTACATCCAACTGATTGTGCTGATGCTGGCCACAAGCATTTTGCTGGTCTCTGTCGGCTGCCGTGCCTTTCGCGAACCCGACGCAGCGAACTGCCCTCCGGATGGAGGCATTCCTAACCCTCTCAGCGTGCCGATGATGGATCGCTGGTACGTGATGGATCAGATCAGCGACGAGATCGATGACCATTTTCGCATTTACCGTGAGGAACGCATCCGCGTCGTTGATAGTGTCATGTCCGAAGGCTGGATTGAGACGCATCCGAAAATTGGCGGCACGCTGCTCGAGCCATGGAAGACGGATTCGACGCCAGGTTTTGAAAAGCTCCACGCGAGTTTGCAAACGGTGCGTCGTTTCGCCAAAGTCCGCGTGCTGCCGACAGGGAACAGCTATCTGGTCGATGTGAAAGTCTTCAAGGAACTTGAAGACCTTGAGCAACCGATTGGATCGGTGGTTACGACCGCCCCGCTTCGACATGATAGTACGCTGGACATCGATCGTGAGTTAGACGCGGAAACGAATCGCAAGTCAGGCTGGATTCCGATGGGACGAGATTTTTCGCTCGAGCAATTGATTCTGGCTAATATCCAACAACGGCTAACGAAGTCCGTCGAATAACAACTTCGCCTCGCACCACCCCATACACTCCGGCGGTCTGCGAACTATAATGTTCCTCTCCTGCGTGCGGCAATTCTTGGCCGAACGAATTTTGTTTCTCCGCTCGCCATTGCTTTGGCAGAATCCCGAACCACGATGACTTTTTCATCTCAACAACCTCCCAAAAAACGCTCATCTGCTCGCCCATCGGCCCGCCCAACTTCTCGCCCAGCGGAGTCTGATTCGGAACCAAAGTCTGGCACAGAACCAGGATCTGGCCTCCAGCGGCTGCAACGTGTTATGGCATCTGCCGGAATCGGCAGTCGCCGCGAGTGCGAAATCATCATTCAAGAGGGGCGTGTCGAAGTCGACGGTCAAATCGTCGTGACGCTGGGTACGAAAGTCGATCCGGCGAAACAAACGATCTTTGTTGATGGCGAGCCAGTTGTGGCTGAGAAACTTCAATACTTCATGCTCAACAAACCGCCCGGAGTCGTCTCCACCAGCGATGACCCAGCAGGTCGCGCTCGCGTGATCGATTTAATCAAAACGGATCAACGCGTTTATAACGTGGGGCGACTGGATCAATCGAGCGAAGGTTTGATTCTGGTCACCAACGACGGCGATCTGGCAAACCAATTGACTCATCCTCGTTTCGGCGTGGAGAAAAAGTACCACGTTCAGGTCGCGGGCGTGCCGACCGGCGAACAACTCAAATCACTCGAAGAAGGCGTTTATATCGCAGAAGGAAAAGCCAAAGCGACCAGCGTTCGCTATTTGCGAAAGGTTAAGACTTCCAGTTGGATTGAAATCGTCTTGGCCGAAGGCCGCAATCGTGAAATTCGACGAATGCTGGCGAGCATCGGTCACAAAGTCCGTACGCTGAAACGCGTTTCGATTGGGCCGCTCAAGATGGGCGATTTGCCGCTCGGAGCCCACCGACCTTTGACGGTTTACGAGGTCAAGCAACTGAAGCGAACGGCTGCAGGATTGGGCCGACCGCCGGGCAGCAAGAAAAAGAAAACCAGTTCCAGCTCTCATAAATCCTCTCGTGGCAAAGGCAGCGACGATCAGAAAGCTGACGGTGAAACGTCAAAGTTTGTTTCTGGCGAGAAGAAGTCGTCAACGGTTCGAACAGCGGGCGGAGTTCGCAAACCGTCCACGAAAAAATTCGGCAAGCCAATTGGAAAGCCATTCGGCAAGAGCGACAACAAGAAATCCGCAGAAAGTAAGAAGCCCGCAGCCAGAATCGGCAAGCAAGATTTTCGAACTTCCTCGGATCGCGCTGGCAAACCAAGCCTCGGTAAAACCTCACTCGGCGGCAGGCCCACCAAACGCGGCGATGCTTCAAGTCAGAAGCGAAAGAGGTAGTGGAAGTCGCGGGACTTCCGGTCAGCTAACCGAAACTATTTGCTCTTGGCTGTTTTGATCGCTCGTTGCAGACGAGACTTTTGACGGGCGGCGGCGTTTTTGTGAATCACTTTCGCGGCACCGGCTTTGTCCAGTTTTTTCGAAGCGACTTTGAATTCGGCTTCGGCGCTTTCGATTTGGCCAGCTTCGGCAGCGGCCAGCACCTTTTTGACCTGAGTCTTCATCGCCGATTTGATAGACTTGTTGCGTTCCGTAAGAGTTTTGGTTTGGCGAAGTCGTTTTGCGGTACTAGGATTGTTAGGCATAATTCAAAGTTTACAGTCTTGGCTGCAAGGCAGCAGAGGATAGGTTTTCAGAAATTAACGGTCACATAATATGACGTTCGGACGTCGCTTTGTCCACTGCTGATTGCCGTATTTCGTCCAGCTTTCCGGAGATTTTTCCACAATCCCAATGAACAACAGCCACGATTCACCGCTTGCCGACTCGGATTCTCCTTCCAACGATTCCGCGCAACCCCTCGTCGGTCAGACGATCTTGGTCACCCGGCCAGCTGAACAAGCTGATTTGATGGGAGAAGCACTGGTCAAACTCGGAGCCACCGTCCTCACTCAACCCGCGATCCAAATTGGGCCGCCCACCGATTGGAAGCCCGTCGATTCGGTCATCGGGCGATTGAACGAGTTCGCTTGGATCGTGTTCGTCAGCCGCAATGGCGTGAGCTATTTTCTTGATCGTTGCCAGCAATTGGGTGTCGATTTCTCACAAGCATCTCAACAGTTCTGCTTGTCTGTCGCGGCGGGAGGAATGAAAACGGCCAGTGTCTTACAGGCGAGAGGCGTCGGCGTTGACCTAGTTCCGAATTCGTTTGACAGCGAGGCGATGGCTGCCGCTCTGTTGGCAGTTGCCAGCCAAGTGAGAACGGATGAAAGAAACGCTGACGAAAAAATGTTTGACAAAAAGATTGCTGACAAAAAAATCGTGCTCGAAGCAATCGCTGAAAATCACGAGTCTCTTGAGGGCAAGTTTCTGATCGTCCGCGCCAACCGAGGCAGTCTGGTCATTTCGCAGGCCCTGGATAGCGCGAGCATTCCTTTTGAGCAGATTGCGGTCTATGAAAACACCGATGTGACGGAAGCCGATCCGACGATCATTCAGAAAATGCAAAAGGGGGAAATCGATTGGGTGACTGTCACCAGTTCCGCCATCGCCCGCTCACTGGTCAATTTGT
>JBGSKR010000536.1:0-3086 GCA_041741135.1 Mariniblastus sp. | reverse complement strand
TTTTTTTGGCAATCTCTCACTGGAACCGGTCAAGTGTATCGAACTTCTTGACTTCATCTGGCATTGCAGTCGAATGCGGACTCGTTTGAAATGCAAATTTTTCAATCCGCTGAGAACTGGAACCAAACGGCGATTCTTGCGGTCATATTGAACCGACCATGATTTTGCTGGGTTCAAAACGGTTGGCTAGCACTTGGTTTGGCCAGAATTGATTCGCCCTGTTGTGATCTGAGCCAATTTGATAACGTCCACCTCCAAATCCGAAGGAATTGAGAATCGACAACATGGATGAATCCCTGCGAACTCTACGAAATAGACTGGGCATGACGTTGCGCAATTGTCTGCCACTACTCGCTCTGCTTTTTATCGCTGGCTGCGCTGAGGGACCGATGTGGCGCAGCGGAAATCTGAATCCTTGGGCGCGCAAACAATGGGAAGAAGAGGCGCGGATTGCTGATACCCTGTTCGTAAAAAAACAACGCATGTCCGACTCGGTCGCAACAGCCATCAACGGCTCGCTTGATCAGCAGGAGTCTGTGGCAAAACAGATATCCGAAGTCGTTCATCGTGATCCGGTTTTGTTGCTGCGGTTGCATGGAGTTCAGTTAATTGGCCAACTCAACTGCCCCACGGCGATCTCGACTCTAGAAAATGCTTCACGGGACCATAATTCCGAAGTTCGTATTGCGGCAATTAAAGCCTGGGAGAAAAAATCGGCCGATGTCGCAGTACCCCAGCTTCAAGAAATGATCGGCAGCGATACGCACGTTGACGTCCGCCTCGCTGCTACGCGTGCTCTAGGAAATTTCTCCGGCGAACGTGCCGTGCAGGCACTTTCGTTGGCGCTTGGCGATTCTGATCCAGCGCTGCAGCTGCGAGCCACGGAGTCATTGCAACGCGTTACGGGCGAATCGCTGGGCCGCGACGTCTCCGCTTGGCAAACCTATATTTCACAACTCGCACCAACCTCGACAAGTCCCGCTACCGACTCGCAGCCAGCAAGTTCGATGGCAGAGGGTAAACGTGAGTTTGAATTCCGTCGGTAATCTGCCGCGAATGAACTGTCCTCGGAAGTTCAACGCATGAAGTCTTGGCCTGATCTCCACTCTCAATTTTTCCATACACTGAGCTTTTGTTTCAATCACAGGCTCAGTGGGGAATGAGAGGGAACGACGTCTCGAAAGAATTAAAGGTTGTTTTCGAGAGACAAAGGAAACGACGGCAGCAAGGATGGCATCCGGTAGGTTGTTCCATGGTTGCCAAAAATCTCATCACCGTCTAAAGTTATTGCTGCGCCTTGGTCGTTGGTCTGCTCCTTCTTTCTCCGTTCCCAGACGGCTTTTCTCGACTGACGTTCATGCTGTGTTGACTTGCCACGCTGACTGTTCTTCCTGCACTGCGAACCATGACCCCGAGTCGAATTCCCAATCCTTTCTATGCTTTCTTCGAGGCCGCCACAAGTTTGGCCGCGACCACGGAGTCAGATGCGATCTTGGTTCTGCTCGACCGAAACGTTGACTGGAAAAAACTCGCTGACAGTGCCCACCAAATCGATAAAATTGTGGTTGCGACGAATTCCCGAGAAGTCCACGAGGCTGTCAAGTCAACGGGGCTGGATTCGATTCTGCTCGAAATGCCGGAAGCCTCGGTGCAAAATCAGCTTACCCAAGCCGTGCTTTCTGGGGTTGCGCACGACATCATCCGGGCTGGATCATCGGTCGTGACTATTTACAGCGGTTTTGAAAATGATTCTATCGATTCGATCAGCGTCTTGAAGCTAACAGAAAGGCTCGGTCGATTGACGGCTCGCGATTTGCGAAAACTAGAAACGAAGGTTCCGCTGGAAACTTTGAAAACGGTCGTTGATTTAGCCGTCTCCATCGGACGTGAGGGACGTGAAGGCAAAGCAGTCGGAACGATGTTTGTAGTTGGCGATCATCGCAAAGTCATGATTGAAAGTCGCCCTGGTGGTTTTGATATCGTCAAAGGTTATCCGCGAAAGGATCGCGATCTGTTGGACGTGCGGATTCACGAAAGCATCAAAGAGATTGCCCAGATGGATGGCATGTTTGTGGTTTCGGCCGCTGGAATCCTCGAAGGTTGTTGCCGCATTGTCGATACCGCGCCCGTGGAAGTCACAATGACCAAAGGTTTAGGGTCGCGCCATTTCGCGGGTGCTGCAATAAGCAAAAACACCAAAGCCATCGCGGTGGTCGTCAGCCAATCAAGTGGCACGGTTCGCATCTTCCAAAATGGCGAAGTCGTATTGCGGATTGAGCCGCTGCAACGCGCGATGAAATGGAAAGACCTGGAAGGTGAAACGACCGGGACGGACGCAAATTAACATTTGCATGGCGGCTCAAAAGCGAGCGCCAGATTTATCTCGTCCACTCGTCGTGGAAGTCGCCAGAATTCCTGGGCTATTCAAGGTTGAATTCGCCAGAATTTCTTCGCAACAACGGGAACTGTAGCAAGTCCCACTAAGGTCAGTGGGTAGTAAATCCGTGTCCGACGTTTTGAATACCGATCGACACAACATGCAGATGACCGAGAAACGGCCACGCTTTCTCGTTCTTGAATCCAGACTTCGCGGCAATAAAAGTACAGGTCACGTCGGCATGAACAGCGACTGAATCAACACCACCCGTGTCGCAGTCCATCCCCGTAGGAATATCGACGGCCAATTTTTTTGCCTTCGATTCATTGATTATTCTCACCACGCGATCAAGTGGCGCCCGCAAAGCTCCCGTCGCACCAGTTCCGAGAATCGCGTCGATCACCCAATTTGAATTAAGACTTCCAACGCAATTCAGATGATGCAGCAGTTGTCCGTCTGACCAATCGTCTTCAAACTGCACAACTTCCAAGGGAAGTTTTTTAATAACTCTTAAATTTACCGCTGCATCGCCTTGATAACTTTCCGGCGGTGAAAACAGCAGGACTTTGACGGGGCATCTGGCATTGAAAAGATGCCTCGCGATGACGAAACCATCGCCTCCATTATTTCCGCTGCCGCAACAGATCACAAACGCTCCTCCCGTTCCCAATTGCAACAGAAACTCGGCGCAACCCCGTCCAGCATTCTC
>JBGSKR010000535.1:0-3594 GCA_041741135.1 Mariniblastus sp. | reverse complement strand
GAGTCGTGGTTGGAAACGCACAATAATTTGAATCGTTTTTCGACAGAAGAAAAAAAGGGCCAACACGCGCTGACAAAGTTCAAAGTTTTGAAACGCATGCCCGATGCAACGTCGTTGGAAATCGAACTGGTTACCGCTCGTCGGCATCAAGCTCGTGTGCATTTATTTGAATTGGGACATCGCATCGTGGGAGAGAGTCGCTACGTCGATGACCACGACGAACCTCATGAGCGTTGGAAGTCGAAGCGAATGGCTTTCCATGCGACCTCGCTGTCGTTTGTGCATCCTGGCACCGAGAAAGAGGTGACTTACGTAAGCGATCTTCCCTTGCCGATGAAGAAGTTTCTACGTTTCCGACCGCTAACGTTGTAGTGGATGTCGCCAGACTTCCGCGTTTTTTTCGCGAACGATTGTCGCGAAGGAATTCTGGCGAATCCCACTACGGCATCTTACGCCAATTGTTTCTTGATCGAAGAACCTTCGGGTGATTGTTGGACTTCGAAACCTGCCTCCAGGATGCGTTTGCGAATTGCGTCAGACGTTTGGTAGTCTTTGGCTTTTTTGGCCGCGTCCATTTGCCCGCAAAGTTCTGAGGCTTCTTCGTAAGTCATCCCGCCATCGTCGGCAGCGAAATCAGATTCGTTGACTGCGTTCTCGATGCCTTCGTTCAGCGGTGCGACCGAGAGAACGCTGTTCATTTTTTTCCACACGCCCAGCGATTCCGCTGGATTTGGATGGTCGCCCTTGATCCAAGTGTGCATCACCGCGAGTGCCGCTGAAATATTGAGATCGTCGGCGAGTGCTTCGGCAAACTGTTTGAGTACCGGATGTGTGAGGTCCACGTCTTCCGAGTTCCCGCCGGATTTCGATTCAAGGCCCGCGCGGAAATCCATTAATCGCTGAATGGTTTGGCTGGAATCGAGCAAGCCCTTCATTGTGAAGTTCATGTTTGCTCGGTAGTGCGATTTGATCAGTTCGAAGCGTAGCACTGCTGGATGGACTTTTTGGCCCGAAGGTTTTCCGTCAACCAGGACTTTGCCTTCAAACACATCGCGAGCCGTGTAGAAGTTGCCTTTTGATTTCGACATCTTCTCGCCTTCGACGAATAAAAAGCGGGCATGTATCCAGAAATTTGCAAAAGCATCTTTGCCGGTTGCTCCGCAAGACTGCGCGATCTCGCATTCGTGATGGGGAAAAATCAAATCTTCGCCGCCGGTGTGGATGTCGATCACATCGCGACCGAGAATTTTTCTGGCCATCACGCTGCATTCGATATGCCAGCCCGGATAGCCGACGCCCCACGGCGAATCCCACTTCATGATGTGATTTGAGTCGGGCTTCCAGAGCATGAAGTCACCGGGATGCTGCTTCATCGACTGGTTGGAATCGGAGACTCGTCCGCCCGCGCCTGATTGAATCGCTTCGAGAGTGTTTCCACTCAATCGACCGTACTCGGGAAACGATAGCACGCTGTAATAGACGACGCCGTCCTTAGCGACGTAAGCGTGACCTTTGGCGATCAACTGCTGAATCATCTCCTGCATACCCTCGATGTGTTCGGTGGCGCGCGGAACACGTTGCGGATACTCGTAAGCGACTTTGTAGGCCAAACGTCGCGAGTCTTCCATGAAAGCTTTGGTATAGTATTCGGCGATTTGATATGGGTCGTTGGGATCGGCGATTGCGCCTTCGGGAACGCGACCGGATTTTTTATTTTGCGTGACTCGATTGGCGGCTTCGGTCATCTTGTCGATTTCGCCTTCGACCATGTGTCCGACATCGGTGATGTTCATCACATGTTGGACTTCGTTGCCGGCTAATTCCAAAAACCGCCGCAGCAGATCGCCGAACAGGAACGAGCGAAAGTTTCCGATATGCGCGAAGTCATACACGGTGGGGCCGCAGGAATACATGCGAACCACGCCAGGTTCGATGGGCTTGAATTCTTCGGTTTGGTTGGTGAGCGAGTTGTAGAACTGAATTTTCATCGAAGCGTTTCGGCAAAACGGGGAAATGGGGCAGTTTCAAACCCGAAATCTACCTGAAAAGTACAACTTCACTCAAGTCTGATAATTCACTCAGGCCAGATAATTCAATATTCCTGCCGCGCAATCAGACCACGCCGAATTTGTACTTGATCAGAATCGTTCATTGCCAAAAGCGGTTCGAAGTTTGGTAGCATAGGTCAGTTGAAAAGTTTCAAAGTTTATCGCCAGAGTTTCAACCATGATTTTTATGACTCAAATTATTCTTTTGTTCGTCGCCACGCTGGCGACAGTTTTTGCCGGAACAGCAAACGCCGCTATCACTCAGGTTTCCGAACCGTTTGCCCACCCGAACGTCGTTTTGGTGATGGCGGATGATTTGGGAATCGGCGACATTTCACCGACCCATGCGGATTGCAAAATTCAGACGCCCAATCTCCAGCGACTTGCTGAGGGGGGACTCGCGTTTCTGGACGCTCATACCCCGAGTTCGGTTTGTACTCCAACGCGATATGGCTTGCTGACAGGACGCTATAACTGGCGATCACGCTTGGAACGCGGAGTGCTCAGTGGAACCAGCCCTCAATTGATCCCGGCGGAGCGACCCACACTTGGTCACTTGATGCGGTCGGCGGGGTATCATACCGCCATGGTTGGAAAATGGCATCTCGGTTGGGACTGGAAAAAAAACGACGGAAAAATAGACTTCTCGGGGCCCGTCACGAACGGCCCCGATATCAATGGCTTCGATCAATACTATGCTCACTGCGGATCACTCGACATGCCGCCTTATGTTTGGGTGGACAGCGGCAAGCCAACGTCGATCCCCGAGCGTGAAGAGGGTAAAACGAAACAAGAAGCCCCTTACGGTTGGTATCGCAAGGGGCCGATTGGCACGGATTTCGAGATCGAAAAAGTGCTGCCCCATCTGTTCGAAAAATCGATCGCGTTGATTCATGAGCGGGCTGAGGATGCGAAAAATGGCAAGCCATTTTTTCTGTATCTGGCACTTCCCGCGCCTCATACCCCGATTGTGCCGCTGCCGCCCTTCAAAGACTCGAGCGGCATCAATCCCTATGCGGACTTTGTCCATCAAGTCGATCATCACATGGGCGAGTTGATGGCGGCGCTGGATAAGGCCGGATTGGCCGATAATACGTTCGTCATTTTCACCAGCGATAACGGCTGTTCGCCCGAAGCAAATTTCGAAGTGCTTGCCAAACATGGTCATGATCCCAATGGCGGCTATCGTGGGCACAAAGCGGATATCTTTGAAGGAGGTCACCGCGTGCCGATGATCTTCCGCTGGTCGGGCAAGATCGCGGCGGGGCGCAAGACAGAAGCACTCGCCTGCTTGACAGATATTTATTCCACCTTGGAGTCGATCACCGGTCAAACGCGAGAGGCAATCGGTGGCGAAGACGGATTCGATCTGTCGTCGTTGTTTCAAGATCACACGGCGAAGCCACGAGATACCTTGATCAGCCACAGCGTTAACGGCGCCTTTGCGATCCGACGTGGGCCGTGGAAGTTGTGTCTGTGCTATGGAAGTGGTGGTTGGAGCGATCCGAAGGAACCGCAAGCCAAGGCTCAGGGCCTTCCGCCTTTG
>JBGSKR010000534.1:0-3606 GCA_041741135.1 Mariniblastus sp. | reverse complement strand
TTGGATTACCGAAGCCGAACAGCCAATTAAAATTCCGCCGACAATGGCGAACGTGCACTACGGACAAGACGAACTTCAGGTGCTTGATTTTTGGAAAGCCGAATCCACCCAGCCCACTCCGCTCGTTTTTTTCATTCATGGTGGGGCTTGGCGGGCAAACGACAAAGACAAGGTGACTGGTTTGCGGGAGTATCTTGCGGCTGGAATCTCGGTGGTGTCGATCAATTACCGCTTCGTTCCTGCGGCGCGTACAGCGGGTGTCGAACCACCCGTTCGCTGGCCACTAGAGGATGCGGCTCGCGCACTTCAGTTTGTCCGCAGCAAGGCAATCGAGTGGAACATTGATGCGACTCGGATCGGTGCTTGCGGTGGGTCGGCCGGTGGCTGTTCCAGTTTGTGGCTGGCCTTTCACGATGACATGGCAGATGCGCAGAGTGACGATTCAATCGCCCGAGAAAGTACTCGCCTTCACTGCGTTGCTGTGGTTGGTGCTCAAACCTCTTTGGACCCGAAGCAAATGAAAGAGTGGATTCCGAACATCGCTTATGGCGGTCACGCTTTTGGTTTTGAGAATGTCAAGGGTGACACCTCATCGGGATTTCGCAATTTCCTACAGCACCGAGATAGCCTGCTGCCTTGGATTAAAGAGTATTCGCCCTTCGAACTCGTCTCGGCGGATGACCCTCCAGTTTACCTGCACTATTCCGATGCTCCGGCACTTGGCAAGAAGCGAAGCGGTTCAGTTCACAGCGCGAACTTCGGAGTCGGGTTACAACAGCAACTAAAGGCACACGGAGTGAAATCACAACTCGTGTATTTCGGTTCGCCCAAAACTGAACATGCAAATCCAATTGAATTTCTTATCGATCATTTGAAGAAGTGAAACTCTTTTGAATTCGTTAGAACTTTTTCGCGCCTTAGAAACTTGCCGTATTGGGACTCGCCAGAGTTCCTGTTCTGGCGAGGGAATTCTGGCGAATTCCACTACGAATGGAATTAAAAAAAACGTAACCATTTACGAAACATATTCGTTTAACGGTCAGCCGAAGAAACCTAAGAGAAACGATGGGATGGTATTTGCAAGACGGCGAGCTTGATGGTGGGGCGCCAGCGACCTTAAGGGCAGGTTTCGCAGGCGTACCCGTTTCCGGCTTGCCTTGATATCGGATAGCAAACAAAAACGGGTACGTCTTCAAAGCCTCGATCAAATGGCCGGAAGTTTGAGCGGATCGCCACGCACTCGAGGTCCCCCTTTCGACTTTGTTCGGGTCGGCTTTTGCGGCTAACCGTTAAACGACATTCCTTGATAGCCGAGAACGGTTACAAAAAACCTCTCCTTGCCCGAAATGATGTAGCAGCGGATGCCAAACTGTGAACTTACTACTCCGACGAGGACGACACTCGCCAACGGGAATGGAACATCCAAATCATCATTCCAAACAATACGGAATTGAGCGTCATGGTAAACAAACAATACCCTCCAAAGTGCATTAAGTCCCGCAGTGAATAACCCATGACCTGCGCTTTGTTTCCGTTAGCGGGATTCCATGACCGTTGGTTGCTTCGGAGATCCGCCGTCTCCAATCGTTCCGTGAAAAGCGGCACCTCGAACGCTGCCGCGAACGGACTGGTAATCGTCGCTGCATTCACCCACCGTGTGCCAGCGGCTTCTGGAAAATACTGGTTCCCAAAATAACTTGCCGCCAAAGGAGCCAAGTACAAAACGAGAATCATCGTATAAGTCGCCATCAGGCTGGTGCTGGTTTTGTGAAACAACGTGGAGCAAAACAGCGCCAAAATCGCCGTTGTCAAACAAGTCAAACTGAAAATAATCACATACGCGATAATGCTCGGGAAGTTTGCCCAGTAATCCGAAACCATCACCACCGCGAGAAACAAGGGCCACAACAAAAACATGCTCAGTACACTCGAAACTCGCAATCCCGACAGCAGTTTGCCCCACAGGATTTGCCACGGTGTGATGATCGTCGTCAGCAATAAATCCAGCGTCTGTCTTTCGCGCTCACCCGTCACACTACCGGCAGAAAAAACGGGCCCGATCAATACATTAAATAATAGCACGTACGAAATGTACCACGGGGCCAGATGCCGCTGGATGTACAAACACCACGCCATCATTGGAATTGCCAAAATCATACTGATCTGGATCGCCATCCGCAGCATCAAGGTGCCTTGACCAAAAATCTCGCTACGCATCTCTTTGTCGTAAACCGGATTGGTGCCGTCTTCCATCAACGTTTCACGTTTCGGCGGTGCGAACAATCGATCAGGAAACTGGTCACGCTGAATCACCAGCCCCACACTGCGAGAAGATTCGTTTTCGAGGTCAACAACCTCTTTTCCTTCGCTACCGAAATCCGGCGGATACAACATCCTCGCACTGCAAATGTAAAACAGCGGGATCGTGATCGCTGCTGCGACGCCTGGAATCACCGTGACGGAAAATTTAAATCGCAGTTCGCCGTACTCACTTAGCGACGCCCAAAACAGCACACCCAAAATCGCCAGTGGCAAAATTGTCAGGTATGAAACGACCAAAGACGAACTTGTTCGCGAAAAAAAACTACCACAAGCAACCGAGATCATGCCGAACGTGATCACACTCGAAATGAGTGCCAAATAAGCCGCCAAAACCTCGTAGATCGAAACGCCACCGAGCGGCAAGCACAGCATGACAATCGGCAACGAAGCAAAAATCAAAATCGCCAAATGCGTGAGCGCCGCAACAAGTTTCCCCAGCACAATCGATTCGGGTTGGATCGGACTGGCAAGCAACATCTCATACGTTGATCGCTCTTTCTCGCCCGCGATCGCTCCCGCCGCAAAACTCGGTGCCATCAGCGACGCAAGAATGTATTGACCCAGAAAAAACATATCGACCAATCCACTGGTCGCGCCGCTACTATTGGTCAAGTCGATTCGAATGTTGTCTTGCGGCCAAGCAAAATAAACGACCGCCGCGAGTAAAACTTGGTACAGCAACAGCAATACGAACGCTCGCGGCATTCGCAAGTTCACCAGCAGTTCACGTTGCAGGACAGGATTTTCGAACATAGGATAAGCAGGGGCGGCGATTTTGATTTTTGAAGATGTTCAAATTGTAAATCAAACGAAGGTCGCCTAGAATGAGAGGGTGTTAGTTCGTAGCCGTTCGCGGATGGTAGCCGGACTCGTGAGAGTTCGGAAATTCACCAGAAAGACAAAACCGAAGTCTCACGACTTCGGCTACTTATCACATCGATCAACGATATTTTCCGAAATCACCTTGAACGGTTACGGTAGTTCATACGGCGAATTCGATCAGGAGACTACTCATGAATCCTTACAATGCCAAACATCTGTCTCCTATTTCGTTCGAGGACTATCTCGCCGGAGAAGAAACCGCCAAACGGAAACACGAGTATGTGGACGGTGAAGTTTACATGATGACCGGCGGAAGCTACGCCCACAATTTAATATCGGGCAATGTGTTTGCCGAGTTGCACCGCCAATTAAAAGGTACTCGATGTCGAGCCATGAATTCTGACAACTCGGTGCGAGTAAAAACCGCCTCCATCGAGCGGGGTTATTATCCCGACGTGCTCG
>JBGSKR010000533.1:0-3968 GCA_041741135.1 Mariniblastus sp. | reverse complement strand
ATCAGCAACAGAAACGTCACGTCGACCATCGGCGTCATGTCCAATTCGTCTTCTGGGATCGGTTCCTTTTTTCGTCCAAACGTTTCTTCGGGAAGCTCGTCGTCATCCGCAAAATCTTGCACCAGCGGTGTGAATTTGGCTTCTGCCTCGTGGACGACATCGGCGACCGAACCCGATTTTTTGGAGGAATCCGATTGATCATCCGGCGGGAAATTCTTCGATGATTGCTTACTCATTTTTGATCCTCCACACCAATTTGAATTTTGCGAGTGGCGGCAAGTCCAGACCTCGCCACACCTCGCTTGACCATCTCCACGGTCCCGGTCGTCACGTCGCCTTCGGCTTTGATCATCACGTATTCGAGTGTAGGAAATTTCGAAAGCTGATCTTCCACATAGTCACCAATTTCCGATTCGACCGCGTCGGGCTCGCCAGCGGGTACGATCGAATTTTTGTCCATCGAGGGCCCTTTGTAGATCAGACTACCTTCACCGGACTCGCCTGGCGTCACCACCAGCGTCACGCAGTTTTTATCCGGTACCGAATCGCCATAACTGGCTTTGGGTAAATCCATCGCCTTTTGCGGATCCATATTGGAAACCACGACGAAGAAGGCGAGCAACAGGAAGGTGACATCGATCATGGGGGTGATGTCCAGTTCGCCGTCGTCGGGATTCCGTTTGCGTTTTGGCAGTTGGATATTGGTTTGTTCGCTCATGGATCAATGGTTCACTAACGATTGGGGAATCGGGTAATGGCTTCTTTGTAGACTTCAAGGAACTGGTTGATGCCGTAGGAAACCATGTCTTCCATTTTTCGAATGGCGACGTTGATGTAAGCGGTACACAAGACGAGCGGAATGGCGATGGCGAGACCAAGTGCAGTGGTGATCAGCGCGAACTGAATGTCTGCTGCGAGCGCGGGAACTTCAACCTTGGCAGAAGGATCCGCCAGTTTCGAAAACGCCGCCATCATCCCCAGCACGGTTCCCAACAGTCCAATCATCGGCGCCGTCTTAATGACCGTGTAAACCCAGCTCAGGCGATATTCGAGATCTTGCAGTACATCGCGTTGAAAGCGGTCGGCAACGAGTTGTTTGACTTTGGCGAATCCCATTTTTCGATTGACGATGGCCATTTCAGATAACTGGCAGGTCGCGCGGCGGTCACCATCACAAACTTGAATGGCTGCATCGAATTCACCACGAGTGAGCGGAGTTTCTAGTGCGCTCAAGAATTCATTTTGCTGTTCTTCGGTGGCAAATTGCTTCTGACGGACGCGACTCCAGACCATCACGACACAAAAAGCGCCCCACAAAGCAATCGCGGCCATGACGAAATAAATCGCATTGCCGAGGGTTGTAAATACGGATTCCATTTTTAAAGTTCTCAGTTGGAGGTTTTAGGATAAATAATTATAAAATCGATCAAAACTTGAGCAGTCGCTTCGGCGCTAGCTGCAGTTGCGTTCAAAAATTCGTAAACTCACAGTAAGTCATCAGCAGCCCGACGCGCCAGCGAGACGACGACTCGTCTGATTTGCGTTATCCTCGCTGGCGCGTTGGGCTACTGATTTGAGAGTAAACATTTAACGGTACAGTAAATCGACCACAGTGAAAGTAAATCCTTCCGGGCCGTTTTCAAGCTTCAGGATGGTGTTGCGAACATCTTTGACAACGCGACCGGCTTCGCGGAGAGCGGCTCCTTCAATATCTCGGATGATTTGACGAGTTGGTTCAGGATAAAACTGACAGGTGATGGCGTTGTCAATGGAAGCGCCGGCTTTCGAGGCGAGGGTTTGATCCCAGCGCAACATCTTTTGTTTTTTGTGCATGAAGCGCAACGTCTTAGCCTCGGCTTGCTGGCTGGATTCCGTCACGGTCGGTTGCGCGGAAAGGTTGCTGACTCGCCAAATTTTTTTGTTGGTTTTATGTAACACGCCAATGTCGATACTGAAAAAATCAAGCTGTTTCGCGTATGTATCGAGGCTGTCGGATTCGTACTGAATGATCCAGCGTTTGTATTCAGGGACCGAATCGCCGCCGGTTCCGGGGCCGCCTTCGCGAGAACCAAATCCACTGCCCGCTCCCATCTCAGCGGCCATCCCGCTGCGTTCTTCGAGCGACGCACGCACGGTCGAGACCGCGGTGGTGACGGCTTCGAGTGCATTGGCTAGTTGTGGCGTTTCGACTTCTGGGAATTCTTCGACGCCTGGTTCGAGCACATCGTCGGCTTCGCCAACTGGTTTTTCGTTGCCCGCTTCGTCAGCGCGATCCATGGTGATCGCTTTTTTCTGCGACGTATAATCAAACGCCGTGGTGAGCCAAATCAAGAACAGCGCAGCAACGAGGAAGCCGACGAGCAAAATCGACGCGATCAGTGCGGCATTAAGTTTGTCGTAAGCCGAGGCTTTGGTTTCCACCGAAAGCTTGGGTCGTTGTCGGGTCGGAAGGCTGTGGGCCGTCATGGAAATCGTTCCCGGAAAAGGTCAATTATTAAAGTCAGTCTAACAGTTTCGCATCTGGGCGAATGCCAAGAAACCACTGCGTCCATTTTTTCTTCAGTTCATTGAAATCGAGCCGCATCGCGTTCTTCTCGGCATCGGTCAAGACTCCGGGATCGCGGATGGCATTTTTGCGAGTGGCTTCCGTGACCGTCAAGGAGTCGATGCGTCGGCTAACAAGTCTCAAGCCGTCTTGTGCTTCGATGCAGACCCGAAAATCAGTATCTCCAAGTGCGTAGATCAAGGCCGGCACGTTGTCCATGTCTTGTTCGCTGGCGAGGAAACGGATGGCGATTTTGCGGCGAAAATAATTGTTGGCAGCGACCATCGTGCGGAGGAAGACTTTGATTTCAGCCCGCGATTTATTGTCCTTGTTTTTGAATTCTTGAACGGCCTTTTTCATGGCACTGGAAAGCGCCTCAAGCTGCTCGGGGCTGGCATCTTCGTCGAGCATTTTCAACATCTCAGAGAGGTCTTTTTCTGCACCCGAACCGACGAGTTGCCCGTCTTTCATGTTCAGCGCTTCATCAGGAAACCCCTCGCCCCCCAACAGTTCACTGTCGCTGCTGGGAAGTGTCAAAATCTCGCTACTGCGAACAAGGAACAGAATTCCGAGAGCAGTTCCTCGCAAAGGTGATTCCTGTTGGTTGCCTTTTTCGTAAACAAGACTTCCATCTTTTTTCTGACATGACTTGACGAATGTCACGCCTTTGTCGTACCAGGTCGCGAGACTTCCCGTACCCATATCACCTTCGGCTTGCTCGCGGAACCAAGCGTAGCGTTCGAGAGCGTAGAGATAATAGAACGTCCAGTCTGCCGGCGAAATCTCAAAATTCTTTTCGATGAAAAAGTTTCCCGCACGAAATGAATTCTGCAACTGCCCCATGTTGAAATTGACGAGTGGGCCATCCTTGCTCCAACCTGGGGCAGCATCTTCGGGAGGTTTGATGTAAATCGAAACGGAACGTGGCAGTCCAACCAAGCCTTCGCCGGCCGCCAACCGATCCATGTCTTTTTTCTTTGGCGTAAGTTGCAAAACATCGGCTAACAAATAAGCCGTGCTCAGGCCGGCAGCCAGCATGGAGGAGGTTGGGATATCACTGTTTTGCGGAATAAACGGCCCGTTCGGATTTGCCCCCTGAACTTTATAAATCCAGTGTCCCGGCTGACGCTGGGAGAGCACCGTGAATCGCAACGTCTTTTCCGCTGTGTCGGGATTGATTTTGATGCCATTGTGTTTCGCAACGAATAACGCCAACGATACGAACTGAGTTTGCGACATGTCGCCGATGTCGACTTCGTGCTTGTAGGTGAAGCCACCATTTTTCTGCTGACGGACTTCGAAGCTCTTGATCAACTGTTGAATTTGCGGACGGTATTTCACTGCGTTATCTTCAGCCAGCAATATTGTGGCAAGGCTGGGTACGTACATTTCCTGGGCGTCGAGCAGACTTTCTCCCTCGCCG
>JBGSKR010000532.1:0-4209 GCA_041741135.1 Mariniblastus sp. | reverse complement strand
ATACGATCGTCGATGCAATTGCACGCATTCGCACATCACGATCGGATGTTCTTGGCTTGTTCGTCGGCGGACAGCATGATCTTGAACCACATTACGAAGCCGAGCTCAAACGTCGGATCTTGGACCGGGGACTGAGCGAACATGTCATCCTTGCGGGTGCTCAGCGGAACGTTGCTCAGTGGATGGGGGCGATGGATGTATTTGTTCACGCTGCCGAACGAGAACCATTTGGGATTGTCGTTCCCGAAGCGATGGCGATGGGACTTCCCGTGATCGCATCGATACCGGGCGGACCCGCAGAGGCGATTGTGCCGGGAAAAAGCGGATTGCTGGTTAAAAGCCGCGACGTTGATGAGTTGACGCTCGCACTGATGCGGTTATTCCAAAATCCGGGATTCGCAACGCAAATTGGAATTCAAGCGAGAGAAAGCTCGGTGCGCTTTAGCAGTGATGGATTCGCACTCCGCTTAACAAACTCAGTTTTGAAAGCAGTCGGGCTTTAACTTAATGAGAGTAAGAAATGTCATTTAGTTTACGAGACACTGCAAAATCAATTGTTTCGCGAACCGGTTATCGCATTACGAATTCTAATCGTCGTTGGGGTGTTGATCCCCTCGATGACATTGCCAGAATGATTGGAGGCAGAGCCAAAGTGAAATGCGTCTTCGATGTCGGCGCAAATGAAGGTCAGTCGGCTATGCAATTCGCAAAGTTCTTCCCAAATGCAACCGTCACGTCGTTCGAACCCGTCGAAAAGACATTTCGCAAATTGCAATCCGCCGCAGCAGCCTCTGGACGGATTACACCGGTCAACCTCGCACTTGGAAGCGCCGTCACCAAGAGTGAAATAACTCTCTTTGGTGATTCAGGGAAAAGTTCACTCGTCGGTCGAATGTCCGACTCCATGCACACCAACGAATCCGGCCGAGAAATTATCTTGGTAACAACCTTGGACGAGTTCTTGTTGGAAAGGGAAGGCCTTCACATCGACTTTTTGAAAACAGATACCGAGGGTTATGATATCGAAGTACTCAAAGGTGCCGAATCGACGCTCCGGCGACACGGAATCACCTTCATTCTTTCCGAGTACCACTATCTGCTGGACGGTTCACGCGAACGGTCCCTTGGATCTCTTCAGGAAATTGCAACGCATCTCGCAAAATTCAGTTATCGATTTGTTTCCAGCTACACGGACAGTGTTCATTGCCATGAAGAGATCGGAACGTATAACGCTTTGTTCGTAGCAGCGACGAAGGATTATCATTGGAATCCCTAATGGAATCAGCCGGAACACAGATTCCTCGTCTTGATGTCGCGTGGATGACTGGCGCAGCACATTTTGAGCTTGCCATGCGTTCAATCAAAACTTTTGCAAAATACAACAAAGACGATTGCAAGTTCTATTTGATGGGAGACGGATCTCTGACCCATGATCATGTTGAACGACTGCAGAATGAATTTAGCGATTTTCAAATAATTCTCTTTGATCCGGAACACACCCGAGATAAGCGAGAGGCGATTCTTCGCGGGCGAAAAAACCTTGCAAAACATTATTCTGCATGTCCCATGGCGATGAAGATCGTGGACGTGCCGGCGATGTTTTCGTCTCCTTTTCTTTATGTCGACTCGGACGTTCTCTTTGTGAAGCCGTTCAGTTTGGGTAACGTCCGGCATGGTCAACGCGATGTAGTGTTCATGGACGGGTTGTACAATGCGTATTCACCCCACACGACATGGCAAGTTGCGAAGCAGAGTTTTGTGATTCCCTATGTCGACAACTTCAATGCAGGATTTTATTATCTAAAATCGAATGATTGGATTGATTTTGACTTGTGCGATCGAATTGCCGGATTTCCTGCTTTTTGGAATTTTTTGCCCCACTTGGAGCAGACGTACTGGGCCGCGATTGCCGCGAAAAACATCGCTAAATCAGGTATGTTTTCGAATCAGCAGGTTTGCTTTCCCCGCTTTGACAAACGGAGCCAACCTGAAGCTGTTGCGTTTCACTACGCAGGATCCCGCAGGAACTTGCTTCCCAAAGAGGATGGCGACCTAGTCTCACTCGATAGCCCGTCGATTCAAGAACTAAATATCCTTCCCGCTCGGCGTTACCAAATTTTTCGCACTTTAGTCCGCGGCGCCAAACGGCGACTGACCAAAAATCGGATATAGAAATATGAAACTTTGGCTCCCCCTTCCGCCAAAAAGCGAGCAACGTGTCTGATCCAGTCGGGTTGGTCGTGGCAGTGGTAATCTGCCTACCGGCACTATTGCTAGTCTCACAGAGATCGACGTGGATAGTCGACTACCTGTTTTTTGTATTGGCATTCAATCGCTGCATACGGCGCATCGTTGACTACAACAACGGTTACTTCAATCCTTATTCTTTAGTTAGTTTGACTCCACTGGTTGTATGTGGTCTTGCCACGCTTGCCGTTTTGATCGAATTGAATCGACGACGTGATTCATTCGGAAACAGGACCGCTGCGGTGTTGTTTCTGTATTTGATCGCCATCGGGATGGCATTTTTCATCGGCTTCATCAATTCGAGATTCGCTGCCGTCTATGCGCTAGGTGACTATCTGGCACCCATTGGGTTGATCGGTTGCGGGGCGTTATTTGCGTCGGATGACCGGGTTATCGATCGATGGTGCCAAAGTGTAACGCTGACAGCATTGCTCGTCGCGATCTACGGAATCTGGCAGTTCTACACAATTCCGCCGTGGGACGGTTTTTGGTTAATAGCGTCGGGAATGGATGGGTATATGGGCACACCGGAGCCGCAAAAGATGACGCTATTTTCGACGATGAATGAAAGAGGGCCGGCAGGGTCTTATATGTGTGGTGGATTGACTTTGCTACTGTTGCGACAAGGTACACTTGGTTGGATTCGTTGGCCCGCAGTTGGAATCTTGGCGATCGCAATTTTGCTTACGTACTCTCGCACGGCAGTGATTCAAATTGGATCTGCCGTACTTCTTTATCCGCTACTTAATCGCGGGACTCGCTCGCTTTCATCAATTTTTATTGTCATTCTTATTGCCATATGCGGCCCGCAGTTGATTTCTCAACTGCCGGGGTTTGAAAGAGCAAGCGATCGAGTGGCTACCCTTGGCAACATTCATGAGGACGGTTCATTTCAAGGACGATTGATGCTTTTCGGTGTCGCCATTCGCGAGTCAGTCACTGAACCGCTAGGAATTGGGATCGGATCCCACGGATTAGCGGCGAAGGTTTCGACTGCTAACAAGGAAGGGACGGCTGACAGCACGGGCTACATAAAAACCTTGAGGACCTTCGGCTGGATTGGTTTCATGCTCATCACGGTGATGATGTGGCGAATCTGGGTAGCGGCACGCGACCTCGCTGCGATCGATCCGCTTGACAAGAACGCCATGCTTTTCCGAGCGTGGTATGTTTCCGGCATGATCGCTTTTCTTTCCGGCGACTGGCTCTTCACAGCGACTTTTTTCTGGGTTCTAGCGGGGTATTGCCTAGGGCGTGCTAATGAACTTCAGGAGAACCAGTGGCGGTCGTTCGATGACTTTCAGGAAGTGGATGATTATTGTGATGAAGAGTTGTCCGTAGAGACCTGAAACATTTGTATTTTTTATTGATGCTACGCCGGGCTGTGCTTGTTGGGTTTTCGAGAAAATTGCCGAGTTTCGAGCGGGATTTCCTCCAGGTTAAACGATTCCAGTCGGAAGGAATTGTCGGCGAGCGATTGACACAAATCACAATTTGTTCGTCAATTTTAGACGTCGTTCTGGTGCCGTAGTGACACGCGACGTACCGGCGAGGGTCATGGTGATGGGGGTGCCGGGGAGAGTGGTTCGGATTCGTGAAGCCGATGAAATCAGGTTCTAAGAACGGACCAGGCGGCTGGTCGTTTTGCACGAAGGCCGCCGAACAGCTACTCTTGAGCAAAGCCGGCTTATCAATGAGCGTAAAAAGAGTGTCTGACCCCATTTGCCGGGAACCGGCCCCTCGGGTGCTTCGCACAAATGGGGTCAGACACTTATTTTCCGCACGATCCTCATTGTCGCGAAACAACCTGAAGAGCGATTTTCATGTCAACCGTTCCAACGGATCCAACCATGCTTGACGGTGACAGTGGACCGCTTATCAACGAGAACAATCCGTCATCTCAAATGTACTCAACGACCTGAGCATCAGCGTCAACGAAACCTTTGAAGTGGCAAACGGTTA
>JBGSKR010000531.1:0-5606 GCA_041741135.1 Mariniblastus sp. | reverse complement strand
ACGGATCGCCGATGCGGAAATGCAGACTGCTGGACTGCCAGCGTTCAAAATTGAACCATGGGATTACCGATACTACGCCGAAAAAGTCCGTGCTGACAAATACGATCTCGACTTCAACACGGTCAAACCTTATCTGCAATTGGAAAAATTGCGAGAGGGCATGATGTGGTCGGCGTCCGAGTTGTTTGGCTTCGAGTTCAACGAAGTCCATGACGTGCCCGTGTTTCACCCCGACGTTCGAGTCTGGGAAGTCACGCGCCACGGAGAACCACGCGGATTGTTCTATTTCGATCCGTATGCCCGTAGAGGGAAAACTAGCGGTGCTTGGATGACAGGCTATCGCGATCAACAAAATATCGATGGTCCAGTTACGCCACTGGTTTCCAATAACTCAAATTTTATTCCGGGAAAAAAAGGTGAACCTGTGCTCATTTCGTGGGACGACGCAGTTACGTTGTTCCACGAATTCGGACACGCGCTACATGGATTATGCAGTGAATGTAAATACCCGTCACAATCCGGAACTTCCGTGGCTCGCGACTATGTCGAGTTCCCCTCGCAGATTTATGAGCATTGGTTGTCGACGCCCCAGGTATTGCAGAAATTTGCGGTTCATTACCAAACGGGACAGCCCATGCCGCCGGAGTTATTGGAAAAGATCGAAGCCGCCGCGAAGTTCAACGAAGGCTTTGCTTCAGTGGAGTTTTTGGCCAGTGCGCTGATCGACATGAAACTACATCTTGCCGGTGGAGTAACGATTGATCCGGCTGAGTTCGAGCGAACGACGCTTGCGGAGTTGGGTATGCCATTTGAGATCGTGATGCGACACCGCACGCCTCATTTCAGTCATATTTTTTCGAGCGACTCTTATTCGGCAGGATATTACAGTTATCTTTGGTCCGATGCATTAACTGCTGACGCAGCGGAAGTTTTCGAAGAGGCCGGATCTTATTTCGATCCGACAGTGGCAAAAAGTCTATATGACAATGTCTTGTCCGTTGGTGATACCATCGATCCAGCCGACGGTTTTCGGCAATTCCGTGGGCGCGATGTCGACACCAAAGCTCTGCTGCGGAAAAAAGGCATGTGAAACTGGGGGTTGCTGGAAGCCTGTATCGGTTTTGTGGATTGCAACAACGGAACGACTGGTGTTATCGACAGATTCGTAACTTCTTACTGGGGTGGTACAACGCGAACATCCGATAAAAACGGTGCTACAGGTAGGTCTGGAACAATCTAGGCGGCTCACCTTTAACAGCCATTTTTTAGAGCGGACCCATGCAGAACTTTACGTTTGGACGTTATTTCGGAATTGGCTGCGGTATGTGCATCGCGACCATCGCGTTGTACAGCCTAGGCACGAGCGAACCGTCCCCACATCAAACGCAACAAGAAGTCTTTTTACCACTAACGGAGATGTTCGATGCGAACTCTCCAACTCCTGCTGTCCTTCCCGCGAATCAAGCCACGCAAACCGCTTTTGCAGTTGAACCTAGCGAGAATCGAGTCCAGTATTCCGTTATCGAAGAGTTGCCTCCTCAAGATTCGGTGAGCGGCGATGCACTACCGGCAGGTTCTTTGGCCAAAGCCAGCGATTCGAAGACCCCCCCGCAAGCCCCCGACGACCAAGATCTCTGGAGCTTGATCGTCTCCGAAGATGCAAAAACGACTACTCGATCAAGGCAATCTGATTCCGTCGTGGGAAATGCCGATTCACGGACTGAACGAAATACATTAACCGATGATCGTTCCGCATTAGTAACAGATGAGGATTGGCAACAATTGAAACTGGCTGACGCCCGAATCGCAAAGCTCAATCGCTTAAAGGAGGTGTCCACAGGTGGCACTCCTACGAAATGGCAAAGCAATCCTCACACAACTCAGGGCGACGATGTCCTGCCGCTTCCCGCACCGCCAGAATCAGCCGCCGAACCGCTGGTTCGCCGTCCAGCAACGGACGCAACCGACGCGAAAAAGCAATCGGTTTCCTCGTTGTTGTCAGAGAACGAACTTTCGAGCCCAAGCAGTTTTCTCACATTTGGGTTGGTCAGCAACACTCCACAACTTCATCAACCCTCGCATGACAATCTCTCCTCGGAACTGCCACGCGGAGCCGACCGGTTGGATTCACTTTCAGACTCAGCCCCTTCGTTAAGTGATCCCTACGAAATCGCTCCGCAGGATCTGGCGATTTCCGACGCTGTCGCACAACGAGCTGTGCATCATATCGAGTATGGAAAATCGTTGGCTCGTCGAGGTGCGGCCTTTGCCGCTCGTCAGGAATTTTATTCTGCTCTGCAAGTCATCGCTCATGCAAACGATGGAAAGAATGGATCGCACGCGCACACCGCCGCGCTGCGAAACGCAATCATGGCTTTGAAGGAAGCAGAAAAATTTGTTGTCAAGGATGTCGAAAGTCAAGTAGGGAAGAGCGTCGCTGAAGTCATCGAAACGCACCGTAGTGGTCTCCTCACAAAAGAAGAAGCAAAATACATGACTCCGGTTGAAGCAATGCAAATTTATTTCAGTTTTGCACAGGAACAGTTTGGACTTGCTGGCGGTCACCACGTCGTTTCGGCGGAAGCCCTTTTTTGTCTGGGGAAACTGCATTCCGTCATGGAGCAACACGAACCAGGTAGCGGGCGATTGGAGACTGCCAAAGCGATTGTTTATCATCGTGCCGCTCTCAACAACGACCAAAACAACTTTCGCAGTGCGGGTGAGCTAGGTGTCTTGATGGCTCGCATGGGGCAACTCGAAGACGCCAAGGCCCTGTTTAAGCAAAGCTTGAGAATTCAATCAACGCCACAAGCTTGGGAGAACCTGGCCAAAGTCCATGAACGACTCGGCGAAACAAACCTCGCACAGCTTGCTCAATCGGAGCAAATGACAGCCTACCAAATGACCAATGCGACTTCGATTTCGTGGAAATCGCCGAATCGTTTCAACGCTGAAGCGCCAACAGAGTTTCACGAATCGATCGCCAGCAAGCCTACTGAAGCTGCGACTCCAGCGACCTTTTCCGAAGATCAAAAGGAAAGCAAATCGATCTCAGTTAAGTTGAAAGAACTTTTTTAGAACGTGTTTTAAAATTCAAAATGGCCACGTAAGCGGCAGGGCGCAAGCCCTCCGGCAACGCAAGATGAAGAGCAGCCCTCTGGAAACCGGACGGCTCGCGCCGTTCCGCTACCATCTTGAAACACGATCTTAGACGAACAGTAAACAGTCGACCGCCATCTCCCAGACTCACACCGGCATTAAATTACTAACGACAAGGCAAGGATGCCATGAAAATTTCTCACCTACAAAAAAAGCTGATTTGTGGCGCATTGATTGTCAGCGGGACCGCTTGGCTGCTTATGGGAAAACCAAAGCAACCGTCTGCGGTGAAGGCAACAGGCTACGTGGCGACTCCGACCAGTGTCTCTGGTTCACACTCGGTCAATACCGCCAGCCACGCCGTCTTTTCTCTTACGCAAACCTCTGAACTTGAGGCGATCGAATCGGAAACCACGATTTTGGATGCGAACTTCCAACTTTGTCAGGGCTACAGCGATGCAGTTTGTGGATGTGAGGGTGGATGCGACGGCAGTTGCAGATTCGCTGAGACCTCGTTCGATGGATTCGCTTATCCCTCCAACTCCGTGGGCCAACCCGTCAAAATGATGGACGCGGTCAATCAACATGACCGCGGTCTCCGGCGGGAGGCTGGTTGGCGCAATGGCGGTCAATTGCCCTGGGAGGCGTTTGCTTATGGAGAATACATTGGCCCTCACCGTACGCCCCATGTTGCCGATTACCAACTACGGGTCAACGACCAACTTGAGTTCATTTACCTCATCAATCGAACCATGTCGGTTGAACCCTATGAGCTGTGTGTAGGCGACGTCATTCAGACTCATTCTGCGATCGATGCGAGTCTGAATCAAACCAATATTCAGTTGTTAGCTGATGGAACGATCTCCTTGCCGCTGGTCGGTCAGGTGGCTGCGGCGGCAAAAACAGTTCAAGAATTAGAGAACGACCTGAACGAACGATACAAGAAATTTGTGAAGAATCCATCGATCGTTGTCCAAGTCTTGAAGGGCCAAACGCCAATCCAAGATTTGCGGGATGCTGTTGATGCACGCGCCGGCCAAGGCGGTCAGTCGCGAGTGGCAACCGTCTCACCTGATGGCACGATTCAGTTGCCGCTGATCGGCAGTGTTCCAGCGATCGGTTTAACTCTCACTGAAATCGGTCGTGAAGTCGACGCGCGTTACGCTCAAAAGCTTCGCGGTATTGAAGTCACTCCCATTTTGGTGCAACGCGCCCCACGGTTTATCTATGTGGCGGGAGAAGTCCGACAAGCCGGTCGTTTCGAGTTGACTGGTCCAACCACAGCGTTGCAAGCGGTTGCATTGGCCAACGGCTTCACCCCCGGCGGCAACATTCGCCAGATTATTGTTTTTCGCCGGGATCAAAACTGGCAACTCACTGCCACGAAACTTGACCTGTCTGGCGCATTGTTTGGCAAGGCACCCAATCCGTCAGATGAAATCTGGCTGCGAGATTCCGACATCGTGCTAATTCCTAAAAGACCCATTCAGCGAATGTCGGAAGCCGTCAATCTGTATCTATCTTCGACGGTCTATGCGATATTTCCTCAGCAAGGCGTTCAATTTAACTTCGACAATTTCACGAATCTGTAAGACGGCGAAATGCGAGCGAATAGTGCGCTCAATTACGAAAATCTTTTTCCGACCCACAGGCCCAACATGACGGCCGCCAATCCACAAACCAGATTCGCGGCGACATTACCGACGGCCAATCCCCATTGATCATCGTTGACGTGCTTCATGGTTTCCGCTCCGAAAGTGGAGAAGGTCGTTAGAGCGCCTAAAAAACCAACGCCGAATCCCAAACGTGCGGCGTGGTGTTTGGAGTCGAGTCCGGAACCGATCAAGACACCAATCAGAAAGCAGCCAAGTAAATTCGCAATCAAAGTTCCGAATGGGAATGGGTGCTTGATGAGTGCGCCCATGCCGACGGCAATTGCGAACCGAGCTACGGCACCAAGAGCCCCACCGAGAGCAACAAAGCAAATTTGCAATATGATGGGCATCGGGTCAGCCTTCCGAATGGCGAACAATTCTCGGCGGGCAGCACCTCTGATGTTTGTTCTCGGCTCGACTGCACAGAATAGGGCTTGGAATCGATCGCTGCCTGGCGAGCCAAACATCTGGCTGTTGTTTCATTGCTGCGACTCTTGAAACTCGCCTCCAAGCGAAACCAATCGGCACGCCGAGAATACAAAAAAGCCCCCGCCAAAGGCAGGGCCAAAGAAAGTGGTCGGGGGCGGGCTCGAACCGCCGACACATGGATTTTCAGTCCATTGCTCTACCAACTGAGCTACCCGACCGGCAACTGACGCAAACTGCAGAAATATTTATGACGTCATAACCGACTTAATGCAACCGTACCAGATAGTTAGTTGATCGATGATTGCATCGCAGCGTCTGGCGCCAAACATCTTCAAAGGGCAAACCATCGGCCAATTCTGGAATCCGCCCATACGCTTCTTTCCCCTTTGAACAGGTCAAGATGTTACTTGTAGACTGCTACTC
>JBGSKR010000530.1:0-4679 GCA_041741135.1 Mariniblastus sp. | reverse complement strand
GTTTTAAAAACTTCCAAAATGACTATGTGCAATTCTAGTTTCATGTCGGTTTATAACGCGGAGGAGCGGAGTGGCGGAGGATCGCGGAGTCTTACTTGACTTCGGAGAACTCCAATCGCATTGCAAAAACTGTGAACGGTTACAAAAAACCTAACGTAACTTATCACAATTTTTTTGAAAATGATGATCAAAATTTATTGGAAATCAAAATCGGATCGCGGCCTGCATGTTACATTGATTCATCTGAAATTCCATTACCGTTTTGAAATTCGCGTTTCTTTTTTGAAAAGTGGAGAGTGCCATGAGTCTTGCTACTGTCAATATCGCCGAGCTACCCAACCTGATTGGCGGCAAGTGGTTGGAGTGTGACACCGAAAGTTTTGGCGAAGTTTTTAATCCTTCCACCGGCGGAGTGATTGCCAAGGTTCCCTTGTCGAATGTAGAAACGGTTTCTCGAACTGTCGCGGCAGCCAAAGCAGCGCTCTATGATTGGAGTGAGACACCCGTTGTGGAACGCGCGCGGTTGATGTTTCGGTTGCACGGGTTGGTGGTCGCCCATTTTGAAGAATTGGCGGCTCTCGTGACTCGCGAGCACGGCAAGACTTTGGCGGAATCGCGAGCCGAATTGCAACGGACGCTCGAGATGGTCGAGTTCGCGGCGAGTGTACCCACGATGCTGATGGGCACGACGCTGCCCAATATCGCGTCGAGTGTGGATGCAGAAACGAATCGGCATGCGGTCGGCGTCTGCGTGGGAATCACGCCTTACAATTTTCCGGCGATGGTGCCGATGTGGATGATTCCGGTGGCGCTCGTTTGTGGGAATACGTTTGTGCTGAAGCCATCGGAAAAAACTCCGCTGTCGTCCAATCGGATGGGCGAATTGATTTTAGAGGCTGGGTTTCCTGATGGCGTGTTCAACATCGTCCACGGAGACAAAACAGCCGTTGATGCATTGATCACTCATCCCGATGTGGCGGCGATTTCTTTTGTCGGCTCGACGCCGGTTGCTAAATATATTTACGAAACAGGAACGCGACATGGCAAGCGAGTCCAATCGGCTGGCGGTGCAAAAAATCATCTCGTCGTGATGCCTGATGCAGATTTGGATTTGGCGGTAAAAGCACTTTCGGCATCCGCATTTGGTTGCGGTGGTCAACGCTGCATGGCGGGCAGTCTGGCGGTCGCGGTCGGTAACATTGGCGATCCGCTGGTCGAAGGTTTGCGCGAGTTCGCGGGAAGTTTTAAAGTCGGACCTTCGGACGGAAATGAAGATGTCGATATGGGACCGCTGATTCGGCAGCAGCATGTAGAGCGTTGTGAAAGCTATCTTGAGATTGCGAAATCGGAAGGCGGCACACTCGCGCTTGATGGTCGCCGCGATTTTGCCAGCGATTCTTTTTTGCTGGGCCCTTCGGTGGTTGATCAAGTTCACTCGCCGATGCGGATTGTCGAAGAGGAAGTCTTCGGGCCGGTATTATCAGTTGCTCGTGCCACTGATTTGGATGCGGTGCTGGAGATGGGTCGCGCGTGCAAGTACGGAAATGGAGCGTCGATTTTCACGAGCAGTGGCCATGCGGCTCGCGAATTCAAACGTCATTTCAACGCGGGAATGATCGGCGTCAATGTCGGCGTGCCCGCACCGATGGCTTGGTTTCCCTTTACCGGATGGAATCAATCATTCTTCGGTGACTTACATATTCAGGGCGAAGAAAGCGTTCAGTTTTACACGAAGCAAAAGATGACGCTGACTCGTTGGTTCCGTGCGTCCGGTGAATCTCATCAAGACCCCGTTTGGAAGACCGCGAAACAGTAGCGTTGCTCACTTCGTTATTAAATGTTCCCAAGGCGCACCTTTTAATCGGTCTGTCGATTGGATTCCAAAGTGTCTTTGATCCAAATCTCTTTCGTGAGCACCATCCCAGCAGCCAACAAGGGAGTCGCGACCATGACTCCCAAAAGCCCTGCCAAGGCCGCCATGATAATCTGAAACGACAGGAGTAAAGCAGGTGGAATCGAAGTTTGATGTTGTTGAATCAAGGGAGTGGCGATATTGCTTTCCAATAGTTGCAGCACTCCATATAGCAGGACCACCCACACGACCGTCATGGGGCCTTGCGACAATGCCATCAGCATCGCCAGTCCGAGTGCGATGATCGCACCAATGTTGGGGATAAATGTCAGCAGCCCTGTAGCGACACCAATCATGATTGGCATCGGCACCCCGAGAATCCACATCGCGATTGTTGTTCCAGCACCCGTGATCAACATGGTCAGAAAACGTCCTATCAGCCATTTGAACATGGTTTCACCCATCAAATTCATGACCTCGGAAACGCGTTGCCGTTTCGCAGGAGGAAAGATCTGAGCGAAACCATCGCGGTAGAGTGCTGGATCGACGGCGACAAAAACCCCAATGAAGAACACGACGCCCACGTTTGCGGCCAATCCAAAAGTAGTGGTCAGCAGGCGTCCAAGAAATCCAAAAACCCGACCGGCGGCCGCACTCACAACTTTAGACGATACAGTAGCGTCGGCATTGTCGTCGGCTTTTTGTTCTTTCTTCTGTTTCTCGGAGTCATTTTTTTGCGAGGTGTCGGCGTCATTTTTTTCACTGTCATCATCGCCATTTGAAGTCGAAGTTTCAGTGTCCGATTTGCTTGCCGCGTTTTTAAGTTTTTTAGAATCGCTTGAATCTAAGGCTTTTTCCATTTTTTCCGAAAATGGAAGTTTACTGAAAGCACTCGCAACGATTGGATACTGATCGATCCAGTCCTCCAATTGTTTCGCGGATTCGTCCAGTTGTTGAGAAGTGCGACTTAACCGATCTTCAATCTTGGCGCCAAATAGAAAGAGACTTCCAATAGATACCATCAGGAGTGTTGTCGTGACGATTGCGAGATTCCAACCGTAAGCAATTGGAATTAGCTTGCCCAAGAATTTGCTGGACTTGGTGAGCAAGACACCTAGCAACAACCCCAGAAAAATCAGTAGAACAAAGTCGGTGGCAAAGACCAAAACAGCGCCCGTGATGACGACGACTGCGGTGGCCAACAAAGCAATTCCGACGATTTTCGATGAATGTTCCAGTGACATCATCGGTTGCCAACTTGTTCACCAACCGGTGAGCGAAACACGGCCGACACACCTGTTTGGCTTGGCATTTGGTCACTGCTGATTTGCACGGCACTTCCACCGTTGCGAAGCACTTCGATCAAGATCAAGTTTCCGACATCGTACGAATCCACGCTTTCTGCTGCGGTGATCTGCAGGGTGTCGTCGTCGCTGACGACGCCTTGTTCAGCATATTCGTCCGAAAGAATCAGAGTTTCGACTTGACCCATTTTGGCTGCCGAGAAAATCGTTTCTGGATCGTCGCTGGCCCACTCTGAATGCGATTTCTGTTGGAATTTTGAAATCACGATCTCATTCTCCGCCGCGACCAGACTTTCCAAAACAGGACGTGCCAATTGCAGAATCATTTTCGGAGTGGCGTTGTCAAGATTTCCGCTGACATGTTCATCAAGCAGATTTCGATAGTGACAGGCTTTCCGGAAAATCGGAAACAGAAAGTCAACACCTGCAAACATTAGTGGAACATCCTCCGAACGGAAGAACTGTGATAGCGAATCATTAAGCCGATGAAAAAACTGAAGAATCTCATCCTGCTTCTTCACATCGGGATCGCTACCGCCATGCCCGTGAAACGCCACCGCCTGTTTCCCTTTCCCTGAACCGATGGAAGTGGAATGGAATTGCAGTGCACTCACGTATTCATCGATATTGAGTGCGTCACGGAGATTTTCCGGAAGCATTTCGGGTTGCAGGTCTTCGATCGAATCGCCATTGACCTCAAGCAGTCGGACTCGATTGGAACTGGTCGCCAAAACATAGCAGCGCGTCAACCGATTCGCATGTGGCAACAACGGACGCAGATGAAAACGATTGGCGACGACGACTTGCTGCTGCAAACTCGCTGAGATCGGTATTTCGACGTACTCATCTTCCGACACATAAAACGCCAAACCATCGAGTTGATGTTGCCAGTACAAATCGTCAACCAACTTTTCAGTCGCAGGTTGCAAGAGCGAATCGATTTCGTCGCTGGAGATCTCACGATCAAGCAACAATTGTCGGGCTTCCTTGAGGACGTTCTTCCAGCGAATTTCATTTTGCCGAACTTCTCGGCCAGCCCGCTGCATCGGAGCAAGCAGACTAAGAAAAAATTTGCCATCGGCGTTGGCGAGTTTATGCAATGTTTGGGAATTCAGTTGAGCTTTCATTGTTTTGCCTCTTGATTTAGCTGCTGCGTTTGTTGGTTATTATGTAAGTGGCCATTGGCTACTTTTTGCAGTCGATGTTTCGCCAGTGACGCAGGAAGGTCAGGAAGCGTACGTGCTTAACTCGGATTGCAATTGCTCGTATTGGACGCAGAACTCGGCAAAATGTTTTTTTGCGGAATCAAGGTCATTGACTCCGGCGGCGAGTTCAGCCTTCCGGATTGACTGCACCGCGTCGGAATGGCCGAAGTTTGAGACCAGCCCTTTCAGGTTATGGGCGTTTCGCATCGCGGTCAGCGCATCGGACGCTTCGAGCGAGGTGGCCAAATCTTGGATAAGTTCGGGAGCGTCCTCCAAAAAAATTTCGATAATCTCTCCCAACAACTCTCGGTCACCACC
>JBGSKR010000529.1:0-3393 GCA_041741135.1 Mariniblastus sp. | reverse complement strand
GCGGGGAGCTAACCTCAACAACATACTGGAGTTCGAACGCGACTACCCGAACCTGAACGTGGTTCGACTGGAGCAAAATTATCGCAGTACCAAATCCGTATTAGCCGTGGCCGATCAACTGATTTCCAACAACGTTCGCCGCAAACCAAAAACGTTGCACACTGAAAATCAAGATGGCAATCCCGTTCGCTTCGTGACTTATCGCAATCCAGAAGACGAAGCCGCCGATATCGCCAACACGGTCTCCCTCGCGATGGCGCGAGGCGAGAAATCAGCCAGCGATTTCGCTGTGCTGTATCGCACTAACTATTTATCGCGTTCACTCGAACATGCTTTCCGCCGCGCGAACGTGCCGTACCAAATTGTTCGCGGCCATGAGTTTTATCAACGCGCCGAAATTAAAGACGTGATTGGCTATTTGCATTTGCTGAACAATCCCGCCGATGGCGTGGCGCTCGAACGCGTGATTAACGTGCCGCCGCGAAAAATTGGAAAAGCAACGCTCGGAAAAATTCGCAGCTTTGCGCTCGAACATGAAATCTCGATGCTCGATGCCGCTCGCGCCGTCGAACAAATTCCAGCCATCTCGGCGGCTCCTGCGAAGAAGATTCTTAAGTTTGTCGAAATGATGGATCGGCTTTCGACCGCTGCTACCGATGACGTCGAAGTCATTATCAAAGCTGTTCTCGAAGAGACCGGATATCGCGATTGGTTAATCGAAGACGGCAGTGACGAAGGCTTCGAACGCGCCAGCAATATCGATGAATTGATCGTGGCCGCCGCCGAATTTGACCGCGATTTTGGCGACGCTCAAGACGAGGGCGGCTTGGAGAAATATCTCGAACAAGCCGCACTCGTTTCTGACGTGGACGCTTGGGAGTCCAATGCCGAATATGTGACCTTGATGACGCTGCACGCGGCGAAGGGACTCGAGTTTCCTGCCGTGTTTATTGTCGGACTCGAAGAAGGAATCTTACCACACGAGCGCAGTGCGACTGATCCCGAACAAGTCGAAGAAGAACGTCGGCTGCTGTTTGTTGGCATCACCCGCGCCAAATCCGACTTGCAAATCAGCCGCTGCCTGAACCGGTTCCGCCGAGGCAGTCATTGGCCGGTGATTCCCAGTCGTTTTTTGATGGAGCTTCCACGCAGCGAAATGGACGTGTTCGAACCTCGTGCCAACGACCCATTCGACAATCAATCTGCCAGCGATTCGTTCGACGGCATCGATATCGATCCTTGGCTGCACGACGGACTGCCGGAGATCGACATCAACGCGACCTCCGAGAATGAAATCCGTTTGCTCGACGATATCGATTACGAATACCCATCAGCCAATCGGAAATCGGATTCAGCGAAAAATTTGACGGTCGTATCTGACGCGGATTCGGTTGATCCCTATTTCGACAACGACGACGATCCGGGCTCAGGTAATCTGTTCGTCAAAGAAAAGAAGTCCGCCGCGTTTCCACGTTTGATGACCGCCGCTCAGCTCGCCGAACAAGACGCCTCGACCGGCGTTCGATTGCATCCCAGCAGTTTTGAAATCGGCATGAATGTCGATCACATGGAGTATGGAATCGGCACAGTCATCGACCTCAGTGGTGAAGGTCAAAAACGAACTGCCACCATTGATTTCCACGATCTGGGTAAAAAGCGGATTCGCGTTGCGTATTGCAATTTGCGCGCTGTGACTTAGTCACCTACTGGAAAAGCTGGCCGAAAAAACGTATCATCCTGAACTCGATCTTCATTCAAATTTCAGGAGCCAACCATGCCTCGCAAGGGTTCAGATTTCGCCGGACTTTCAGTCGCCATCGTCACTCCGTTCGTTGACGGAAAGCTTGACTTGCCGACGCTGAAACAACAGATCGAATTCCAAATCGCAGCGGGCACCAACTGCATCGTGCCGTGCGGAACGACTGGAGAGTCTCCGACGTTATCGCACCCCGAGCACGAACGAGTGATCTCGGAGTCGATCCAAATCGCCGAGGGAAAAATCAAAGTCATGGCGGGCACGGGTTCGAATTCGACAGCCGAAGCAATTAGTCTCACTCAATGGGCCGCCAAAGAAGGCGCTGACGCCACGCTTCAAGTCGCTCCCTATTACAACAAACCCACCCAAGAAGGTTTCTTCCAACACTACAAGGCCGTCGCCGAGTCGGTCGAGATACCCGTTTGCATTTATAACATTCCGGGACGCACTGGGAAAAATATCGAGCCAGAAACCATCGCTCGGATTGGCGAACTGGCAAACGTAACGATGGTTAAGGAAGCCACCGGTTCACTGGATCAAGCGTCTCAAATTCTCTCGATGACCGACCTGACCGTGCTCAGCGGTGATGACAGTTTGACGTTACCGCTGATGTCGATTGGTGGCGAAGGCGTTGTCTCGGTGGTCGGCAACATTGTTCCGCACGATATGATTTCGTTGATCAATGCGTTCCAAGCTGGCGACACGTTGGAAGCAATTCGTTGGCATCACAAATTGTTTCCGCTTTGCCGAGACATGCTGGGGTTGGCAACGAATCCAACGCCTCTGAAAGCCGCGATGCGAGAACTTGGTCGTGACACGGGCGAACTGCGTTTGCCGATGACACCGATAACAAGCGAGCAGTTAACGTTTCTGCGAAAGACGTTGGCCACGTATGGTTTAGAAGCGGTGGCAGTGTAAGTCGAGCGATAGAGAACTTCTTGCCGTAGTGAACTCGCCAGAGTTCCACATTTCGCGAGCGAATTTTGGCGAATTCCACTACATTGATAAAGTTCACCTACAGATCGCCACCAATCAACCGCCCTTTTTTTTCCTTAAAAGTCCCGCGCTTTTTTCGTAGAACTTATCTCGGCGTGCACGCACGTCCGGAGCCGCTTTCGATTCCGTGTCCTCGAACAAGGCAATCGTAAACGGACACTTAAGTTGCTTTAACCGAAAGTCGATGTAGTCCATCTGTTCCGTCGGCAACTTCCCGTCGCAAAAATCTTGCATCTGTTCCGTCGTTGGGACGCCAATCTGATTGCGACGCCAAATCTCGCCAACCGTGTGCATGCCTGCATCCCGGCGACGATTGATCTGAGCCAATCGCTTCAGCAGTTTCGGGTCGTCGCGCACGACCAGTTCAACCTCCGCGGCACGCACTGCATTGAGCGATTCGTCAAGATAGGCTTCGAGTTCAGCGTCGTTAAATTCACGATTCATCAGTGATTGGATCGGCTTGTTAAATTAAGCTAAATGCGTAAAAATGTTTTCTCTCACTCGGTTTCCACAGATTCTAATCCGAACTCCAAAAAGTTTCTACAAATACCTGCAAATGATTTGTTTCGGCAGGAGTTCTGGCTCCCGGTTCCTTTATGAAAAAAATCACGGTTCCGATTTTGGTAGCGGTAGCCAAAATA
>JBGSKR010000528.1:0-3321 GCA_041741135.1 Mariniblastus sp. | reverse complement strand
CTCGGAAGTCTCTTTGCGGGCAAGTAACGTTACGCCGGTGACGTAAATACCAATCGAAATCGCCACCCACCAAATCAGCTCCGTAAAAATTAGTGAGGCCGATAGTGAAAAACTTGGCGACACCGATTCCCAAACCGGTTCGGTAACCCAAATCGTGCTGGCTCCCAGCAGAATATTTAGTGTGCGACAGCCGCCCATCAACAGTGGGGCGAACCAGCGTTTCTTAAACAATCCATCGTACAGCAAAATTCCCACGACCAACAAAAGGGAAATTACCAACGGCAGCCACACGAATGTTTCTTGCCGCCATCCAGCCAACCCAGATACGGCGACCGACAACAGCAATCCAATCGCCAGCAAACCGAATCCGACGATGCTTGCCGCTTTCCGACTGATTCGTCCTGAAGGCAACGGTCGCTGCGGGCGTTGAACGGTATCGACCTCGTAATCGAAGACGTCGTTCAAGATCATGCCAGCGGTATAAAAGCAGCAGGATGCCATCACCAGCAGTAACAATTCCAGCACCGGTTGCCAGCTAGATTGAGCCAGCAAAAATCCCAGCAAGATGTTCGAGACCGCTGATGGCAACGCCGAGACGCGAGCCAGTTGCAGCCAAGCCATCACGTAGTTCGCGTGGGTGTGAATCGGTTTTGCTAACGAAGCGTATTCAAGTTCTTCAGCCATGCGTCGATTATAACCGATTTTGTCAGCGCATAAAAAAACCCGGACGGCCATTGGCCGATCCGGATTTCGTCCCCCCTGGGATACTAATTTTGCTTCAGAGCATCACCCTGCCGAAGCGTAGACAATCTATCGGCGGATTTCTCAGTTCGCTGTTGTGAAATCGTCGGAAATGTTCCGATAAGCTTTTCCGGTTTTATCGCTTTTGACGACCAGAAAGGCTGAACCTGTTGGGTCAAGAAGTTCGATAAATCGACTTGGGCGCGCCGACTGCGCTCGATTAGACCCACACCCTTCCCTGTCTAAATTCCACGAGTTCTCCAGTGAAACGATCATCTAGCTGGTTCGCCGTCCTGCCGTCGCTGGTCATTCCAGTCTGCATTGGGATGATGTTGTATCTTGCAGTGCTCGTGATGATCGAGCAAAAGTTCATTGCCGATGAAATGGTGTTGCGATACCTAATTGGTCACCCGGTTTCCAAAGTGACGGTGGCGATGTTCTTGATTGGACTCGCTTCTCTAATGGGGATTGGGTTCGATGTGCTACAGCAGTTTAGCGCCGAGAAACGTATCCTCCTGGAAGTCACTGATGCTGATCCCGATGCCGAAATCTCAAACGATACAAATCGCAATCGTCAATCCGAAAGTCCATCCGCATCAGGCAACGAATCGACTTTTGAGTTGCGTGCCAGTTTGAGTCGCGAAACCTCATCGGCCTCTAGTGCCGCGTCGGAAGAATCCGAGAATCCTATCGTTCGTCATGCGATTGCTTGCGGACAATCGATGCTAGCGCTGCCACGTTCATTTCAGGCGCACTACCTGTGGGAACGAATCGTCAATGCGTTGCATTCGGTCTATCGGACTGGCACGGCGAGCAACGTCGAGGAAGAACTCAAGTATCTCGCCGATCTCGACACCGAACGCCAGCAGCAGCGTTACTCGCTCGTTCAAATTCTGATTTGGGCCACGCCGATGCTGGGCTTTCTTGGCACCGTTTTGGGTATCTCTCAGGCACTCGGTGGAATTTCGGTTGGACCCGATAATGATTTCCAAACGATGATGGACGGCTTGCGTGGAAGTTTGTACGTGGCTTTTGATACCACGGGGCTGGCTTTAACGCTATCGATGTTTTTGATGTTTGGTCAGTTCTTGGTCGAACGTTTTGAGTCTCAATTGCTGCAACTGGTCGACGGTCGCGCACGTGCAGAAATCGCAGGCCAGTTCGATCTATCTTCCAATGGTAATGCCGATCTTCAAACTGCTCAACTTGAACGCGAACGCACTGCTCAACTTGAGCGTGAACGTGCCGCTCACTCCGAATTGATTGAAGCACTCAAATCGAACACGCAATCGCAAACCGAGATCTGGCGAAAGTCCATTCGAGCCGCCGAGAAAGCTTGGCTGTCGTCGCTGGCGGACGTCGGAGGGGAAGTCCAGAGTCGCTTTCACGTGGCGCTCGACGAAAGCGTTTCCTCGCTTGCACATTACTTGAGTAACGCCATCGAGAAGGCTGATCAATCGATGAGCCATCGCTGGGAACAATGGCAAGTCTTGCTTTCCGACAATGCTCGTTCGATGTCAGGTCACCAGACGCATCTGGCCGAACAAACGAACTTGATTCATCAGATGTTACAGAAGACTGGAGATATCAATATGTTCGAATCGGCTCTCGCGAAAAACGATGAAGCCATCGCGCAAACGACTCGACTGCGAGAAGCACTTGCCGAACTGACAACGGCGTTTCTTGATTCAAAGAAATCGGTCGAGCGTGAAGATGTGCTTGATCCACCACAATCCGTCGATTTGCAAGCAACTAAAATTGCACTCGCAAACATCGAACTTGCGAAAATCGAACCGGTTGAAACTGAATCCTTTGTGGTTGAGCCTGAAGTATCGGAAGCTGTTATTGTCAAAGCTTCCAATTCCGATGATGTCGCGATCAAACTAGCGGTGATTGAAGAATCAGCAACTCATTCAACAGAGCCAATCAGTCGGGACGATAACCGCAGTGAAACTCGTGACTCCAGAATCGACCAGAAACGATCATCCCATCCAGTCATTAAGAACAAAGTTGCCGTTGAAAGAGAACCTCTCCGTCAACAAGAATTGCCCGAAGTCGTGATGCCGATGATTCTCTCGTTTCAATCCGCTCGCGACGAAGCTGACGAAAAAGCTCTCGCCAACGCTGCTGCAACATCGTCCGACAGGTTATCTCCTTTCGCCCGCAAGGCAGCATGAGACGACGCCGAAAAATTCGAACGAAGCTCGGTGTTTCCCTGTTTCCGTTCCTCGCGGTGCTGATCTGTACACTCGGTGTTTTGATCGTGCTGCTGGTGCTGGCGGTTCGTTCTGCCGATGTTCGCGCAACCGTGGCTCAGACCGATCATCAAGAAGCACTGGATCGACTCGTTCAGAAAGAATCCGAGTTGCAAGAACTCAATTCGCAACTTGATCTGCGAGCAATCCAATTCGATGGCTTGACCGACATGCGTCCGGAAGTTCTTAAGCGAATGTCCGCTGTTCGTGAGCATCGCGGACACCTTGAACAAGAGATTCGTGAGCTGAAGAAGCGGCAAACGCAACTCAGTCGCGAACTGCTTGCCCTCGATTCGAAAGCTCCCGATGATCTTGATTCGCCGCT
>JBGSKR010000527.1:0-5231 GCA_041741135.1 Mariniblastus sp. | reverse complement strand
CGTGAATTTCAATTCTTCGGCGTCGTGTTACGGCACAAGCTTTGGCGGTGCAAGTCAGTCGGATCAATTGCACGACGCGATTTCGATCTTTGCCGACATGATGTTGCGTCCGCATTTTCCTGAATCTCAACTCGAAGACGGTCGCCTCGTTTGCTTGCAAGAAGTTTACTCGCTCGAAGACGATCTCTATCAACGCGCCATGATGGAATTGCGAAAACGTTTTTACGGCGATCCCGATGGACGGCACTCCGAAGGGACCGTCGAATCGATTGCGTCGATCGACATGAACGCACTGAAGGATTTCTATCAGCAAAACTATCGACCTAATGGAGCGGTCATCGCGTGTGCCGGAAATCTTGATTGGCCAAAGTTGCAGGCTCATGTCGGCCAGTTATTTCAAGATTGGAAAACGCATCCCGAACCGGAAGTTCAAAAAACTCCGCCCGTTCACGGCATGCATCACATCGCTCACGACAGCGAACAGACGCATATCGCGCTAGCATATCCAGGGCTGCCCTATTCGCATGAAGATTATTTCAAGTTTCGTGGTTCGGTCGGCGTTCTCAGTGGTGGCATGAGTTCGCGATTGTTCAGCGAAATTCGCGAGAAGCGTGGCTTGTGCTACACCGTGCAAGCGTCGTGTCATTCGCTGAAAGAGCGTGGTTCCGTTTTTTGTTACAGCGGAACCAGTACCGGTCGAGCTCAAGAGACATTGGATGTGCTGATCGAACAATTGCAGGAACTTGGTAGCAACGGAATTCGCGAGGACGAGTTGCGACGACTCAAGACGCAGTTGCGTAGCGGATTGGTGATGCAACAAGAATCGTGTCGCAGCCGAGTCCGTTCGATCATCGGCGACGTGACTCATTTAGGGCGTGTGCGATCGCTCGACGAAATCAACGAAAATTACAACGGCTTGACGGTCGAATCGATCAATGAATTTTTGCAAGAGAATCCGCCCGCCAATTTCGACGTGGTGACTTTGGGAGCCGAGCCATTAAGTTTAAACACAATGGACATTCCTGTCCGTCGCCCAACCTAAGTACGATGGACATTCCTGTCCGTCGATTGATGGTCGGATAGGAATATCGTTTCCGTTCACGGATTGTAGCCGGACTCGTGAGAGTTCGGAAATTCACCAAACAGATAAAACCGAAGTCTCACGACTTCGGCTACGAACCATATCGATAAACGACATTTTTCGGAATCACCGTGAACGGTTACGGAATATCCAACCTAAGAAAATGGTCGGATAGGAATATCCAACCTACGAATTTTTACCAACTGATACCTCTCAAAACATGCAATACAAAACTCATCAACTCTCCAACGGTCTTTCGATTCTCGCCGAGTGCAATGAAGAGGCTTACACTGCTGCCTTTGGTTTCTTCGTTCGCACCGGTGCTCGCGACGAAACCGCTGAGATTGGCGGCGTGAGCCATTTTCTTGAACATATGGTTTTCAAAGGCACCCCCACGCGCTCTGCGGAAGACGTGAACTTGATGCTGGACGAACTGGGCTCCAACAGCAACGCTCGCACTGGCGAGGAAAGCACGATCTATCACACGGCGGTGCTGCCCGAGTTTCAAACGGACGTTGTCGAACTGCTCAGCGACATCATGCGTCCCTCATTGCGGATCGATGATTTCGAAATGGAAAAACAAGTCATCATCGAAGAGATCAAAATGTATGCCGACCAACCTCCGTATGGTGGCTACGAGCGGATCATGGAAGAATTTTTCGGCGACCATCCACTTGGGCAATCCGTATTGGGAACCGAGCGGTCCGTGTCCGCACTATCAGCGGATCAGATGATGCAGTATTTCCAAAACCGCTACTGCCCGTCCAACATGGCTTTTGCCGCTGCGGGAAATATCGATTTTGAAAAACTGATTGAGGAACTTGAGCGATGTTGCGGCAATTGGAAACGGTTTGCTACGCCACGTCAGCATCGAAAGCCAACACCGCGACAAGGCTTTGTCACGATGCACCAGCCGACTTCAGCCCAGCAATACATTTTGCAAATGGTGCCCGGCCCATCGTGCGGAGACGAAATGCGATTTGCTTCGCGAGTCCTCTCAACGATTGTTGGAGACGACGGCAGCAGTCGCATGTATTGGGAGTTTCTGGACTCGGGGTTGGCTGATTCTGCGGGCATGGGCGGTTATGAGTACGACGATTGCGGTTGCCTGATGAGTTACCTGTGTTGTGCTCCCGATGCCGCTCAATCGAATCTGCAACGATTGCTTGATTTACAACGCACCGTGTTCCGCGATGGCATTACACAAAATGAACTGGACCTCGCGAAGCGAAAAATTGCCTCCAACATCGTGCTGGCGAGTGAGCGCACCGAGAACCGCATGTTTTCTGTCGGCTCGCAGTGGCTGACGAACAAGGAATTCGAGACTCCAGTGGAGATTGCCGCACACTACGAAGCCGTTACGCTGGATGATGTTCACGCGGCGATCAAGCAATACCCCTTGGATCAGCCGATGACCGTTGTGGTCGGGCCAAAGCAGGATTTGGTTGCTTGCGAATGAGAGTCCGTCGCGATTTAACCTTTGACTTAAGTCTCGAAAATGCATTTTCGCAGTTGAATATTCCTAGGTCTTTATGCGACAATAAAGAATCTTTTCATTGCCGAAAACATCCGATTGGTTTCCATGTCGCAGATAAATTCTGAAGTGAACGCTCGTAAAAAAAGATCGATTCCCGAAGGCACTTGGCTGCAATGCCCTGGTTGCAAGTCGGCCGTCGTTAACAAAGAAGTCGAAAAGCGATTGCGAGTCTGCCCTCTATGCGAACACCACTTTTACGTCTCTGCCAGTCAGCGAATCGAACAGGTGCTCGACAGCGGCACTTTTGAAGAATGGGACGCGAATCTTATCGCAGGCGACCCACTTCAGTTTTCCGATAGTCGTGCTTACGTCGATCGCTTGGTCGAAGAACGAAAAAAGACCGGACTCAGCGACGCCGCGATTACCGGTTGCGGCATGATCCGCGCACGCCGAGTAGCGATTGGCGTGACGGATTCTCAGTTCATCATGGGCAGCATGGGATCGGTGGTTGGCGAACGATTGACGCGATTGATTGAGCGGGCGACGACTGATCAATTGCCACTCATTATCATCAGCGGCTCAGGTGGCGGAGCGAGAATGCACGAAGGAATTTTTTCTTTAATGCAGATGGCAAAAGTTTCCGCTGCACTTTCACGTTACGATCAGGCTGGCGGATTGTTCATTTCTGTATTAACAAATCCGACCATGGGCGGCGTGGCGGCCAGCTTTGCCTCGCTCGGGGATGTCGTGTTTGCTGAACCAAAGGCGCTGATCGGGTTCGCTGGGCCACGTACGATTAAAGCGACCATTCGCATTGAGCTGCCCGAAGGTTTTCAGACCAGCGAATTTCTGCTGAAACATGGCTTCATTGACCGCATCGTGGATCGAGCCAAATTAAAATCGGAGATTGCTCGCACGATTGATTACTGCGGCAAGTGACTGTGGCAACGGCTGCTGGCTTTTGTTCATCTGTTTGGGAAACCTCATTGGCTGGCTACAGAGACGCTCAGGATGGTTTTGGAAACTCACCGGCCGGAAACCTATGCCACTTTATTCTTTTTTTTAACCCCGAATAACTTCCTGCACGCATCATGGGCTTTCTTGACAAAATTTTCGGTTCCAAGGACAACGCCCCCACCGGCGGAAGACAAACGCGGAAGTTGGATGTCTCTAAACGATTTCGACTTGATCGCCACGCCTTCACCGGCACGATGTCTAAATTTCACGTTGCGAAAGAAATCGGAACGGGAAAGTTTTACGGTATCAAATTCTTGGACGCGGAGAAGACGGCCTATTTCAACGCGCGTTTTAAAGGACTAAACAAACCGCACGAGGGCGAGATCGCAATGAAGATCCAGCACCCTCAAATCGTGGTGACTTACGAATACGGATTCACAACTCAGAATGAAGAATACATTCTAATGGAATACGTGGACGGGCCGGGTCTGGATATTGTTATCCGTCAACGAGACGCCAGTGTGTTTCCCGATCGAATGGTCTTGATTCGACAGATGGCCGAAGCGGTTCAAGCCGTTCATGACCACGGCTTCATTCACCGCGACATCTGCCCACGAAATTTTATTTGCACGCGCGATCACTCAGAACTGAAACTGATCGATTTCGGTTTGACCTTGCCCGATACGCCACCATTTCGTCAACCGGGAAATCGTACTGGCACACCGCAGTACATGGCTCCAGAAAACGTGCGACGCCGGGAAACGAGTACAAGACTGGATGTTTTTTCATTTGGCGTGACGGTGTACCGTCTGCTGGCGTTTGAGCATCCGTGGAACTCGACCGACACGACGGGCAAAGCCGCGCTCATTCATGACACGGAAGCTCCGATTCAAATTTCGGCGCATCGACCGAAGCTGGACAAGCGACTAGCAGAAGCCATTCATCGCTGCATGGACCCCAATCCCGACACGCGAATGGCCAGTTGCAAAGCGTTCCTCAGCGCAATTCGAAACGTGAGCGGTGAGGAGTGTTGATTGCGTCACCACACTTTCTAGCTTGAACGATGATTCAAGACAGGAAGATTTGACGACAGGAAGATTACGCTTTCGAAATTTCCCTGAAGCTGCCGTCGCGACAAAAAAAACGAGGGACGATAAACGTCCCTCGTTTTTTATTCTGAAAGTATTGGTTATTTTTGGGTCGCTTCTCTCGCCAGAGAATGATCAACTCAACGCTTTACAACCAATGCTTCCGCCAACCATTTACCAATTTTTAGGTCAATCGCACTATTGGCCGAAGCGGTAAGTGTGATCTTGATTGGCTGGGTTGTAAGTCGAGCGAAAGCTAGGATTTTGAGGCGGAGTTGCTGGCAGTGCTGTTCGCGATGGCAGACCGTTTGATTGGCCAATGGTTCCGGCAACCGGATTGTCGATCACGCGAGAAAGTTGCTGATTGCCATTTGATGGCTGGCTCTTGGCCTGATTTTCTTTTTCCTCGTCGATAAGCCCTTGCAGCAGTTTCGAAATACACAGCTTGTTCATGCTGGTATTGTGATCATTGGCTTCGTGCTTGAGCGATTCGTGAAGGCTTTCGGGCAAGCGAACGGTGATGACCCGAGTGACTTCATTTTTGTTGCTGGCTTTTTTGTTTCGCAGCGCTCCGACCAATTTCTGGATTTCGGAGAACTCGCGAGAATCTTCAAACGCTGCGTATTCT
>JBGSKR010000526.1:0-5220 GCA_041741135.1 Mariniblastus sp. | reverse complement strand
GGTTGCCATGCTGATTGTCCGCCGAGTTTTTGAAGACGATCTCGAGCCGTTGTTCGAACTGATTCGGCGATCCGAGTACGGACTAACAACCCTAAAAATTTCCAAAAAAGTTCTCGCAGCACGCATCGAAAGTTCCGCTTTTGCTTTTTCGCAGAAGTCCGAAAAACCGGCTGGTCAGCCTTATGTTTTCGTCATGGAAGATTTGACGATCGGAAAAATCGTCGGCACGTGTTCGATTTACTCGAAGGTTGGCGGCTTCGAACCGTTCTACTCCTACGAGATCAAGAAATCCTTGCATCAGTCGGAAGAACTGAACGTCCACAAAGAAATCGATGTGCTCCACTTGCGAGAGGAACACAACGGCCCTAGCGAAATCGGCAGTCTGTTCCTGTCGCCGGATTATTGGGGCAGAGGACACGGGCGGCTGTTGAGCATGGCACGATTTCTGTTCGTTGCGGAATTCATCAATCGTTTCGAATCCGAAATGATCGCGGAAATGCGCGGAGTGGTCGGTGCGGACGGGATCAGCCCGTTATGGTCTGCGATCGGATCACATTTCTTTCAGATTGATTTCCCGAAAGCCGAAACGCTGACGAGTCTCTCCAAAAAATTCATCGCGGATTTGATGCCCAAGCACCCGATTTATATTCCATTGCTTCCCGAATCAGCTCAAGCCGTCATCGGCGTGGTCCACGAAAACACTCGACCGGCACTGGCCGTATTGGAAAAAGAAGGCTTTGAATTTCGCCAGTTCGTCGACATCTTTGACGGCGGCCCAACCATTCATTGCGAAACCAAACAGATTCGAGCCATTCGTGAATCGCGGCGCGGCATCGTGGCGAAAATTGTCCCACGGGTCGAATCGGGTTCCGAGCAATTGATTTCCAACACGCGACTCGACTACCGCGCTTGCTTGGGTGAAACTTATTGGCACTCACCGATGGACGAAACAACCACGGCTCCTTTAGCGACGACATCATCAACGACGATATCATCGCTTGAGCCCGTCGCGCCCGTTCTCGCCACAACAAATGTTACGAACAACGAAAGCAACGTAACCATCAGCGAAGTCACCGCCTTGCGACTGCAATTAAAAATTGGCGACACGGTGCGAGCGGTAAACCTGAAAGGCAACTAGAAATACTAATCTAATACTCCTGAGTGGAGATTAGTGTTTGGGAAATGGCGGCGGTATCGGAATTGACGACGATTGGACTGGAGACGGAGGGGTTGATGGTGAGGGGACAGGCTGTGGCGTTGGCGAGTTTTGCCGCGTTTAAAAAACTTTGCCAAATTGCTGTCCACTTTTTCGGCTTCTTGCGCAAATACTTGGTGACAATGAATTCGATCGTCGTGGCTTTCATGTGGCGGGATGATGAACCCAGAACAAGTTTTCGAAATTCTGATGCGAGAGAATGCCGACATGCTGCTGGCGTATTTGCGGTCAGCAGTTCGCGATGAACATGCGGTCGATGACTTGTTCCAGGAAACAATGCTGATCGCGTGGCGAAAGTTGGAGCAGTACGATCGCCAGCGGCCTTTTGGAGCTTGGCTGCGCGGAATCGCCGCAAATCTGGCTTTGGCTCACTATCGCGCCCAAGCCCGACAAGATCAACCGCTCGAAGAGACTTCGCTGGCATGGCTTGAATCGCGATTTACTCAAGTTCACAAAATGGGCGGCGATACGTTGGGAGAAAAATTGTCGGCTCTTCGCGATTGCGTGCAAGCCTTACCGGAAGAGTATCGGCAACCGGTTGAATTGCGATATACCGAGTCGTTGTCGCTGTCCGAAATTGGCGACTCGTTGCAGCTGGCGACGGAGACTTTGAAAAAACGGTTGACACGGGCGAAGCTGCGATTGGCCGATTGTTTGGAGCGCAAACTCGCGGCGGCAGGTGAACTGACATGAACCACGAACCCACTTCTCACGATAATCATCGCGAAGCTCTCATCGATGCGCTACTCACGGCCGCCTATGTCGACGAACGTTTGGCGGTGGCGAAAAAAATTGACCAAGTCATGCGCCAGATCGAACACGAAACAAGCGGCCCTCGACGGCCGACTTATCAACACACTCGTGCGACACGACGCACCTCGAGTCGGTGGATCTCATGGTCGATTGCGGCCTCGTTGCTCTTGGCGATGTTCATTGGCCTGCAGTATTTCAGCCCGGCGCAACCAGCATTGGCGGCGATTGAACAGAGTCTTGCTGCTGCGGCGGAGCAAGTCGCGAGAAAATATTTAATTACGGTTACGTCCCGCGACGGCAACAGGACCCGTGAGGTCAAGAATGATTTGTACGTACAGGGCAATGCCCGATTCGCGCTGCGGCATCCAGCACTCTTACCGGGGACCGATGTTTGGTTGGGCAAGGGCGAGGATCAGACTTGGGTCGTTCCAGCGTTCGGGCCGGTGCGAACGGGAAACGATTTAGCCCTGAGTCGCTGGTTGAATTCCCAAGAGCAGGTGTCGACGCCGTATTTACACGTCACCACGGTGCTGAATCGCATGTCGCGCGGCTACCGACTGCGGGAGATGGGCGAAACAACGATTCTCGCTGCCAATGGCAACGAGGTTGTCTGCCTGCACGTTGTCGGCGAACTAAAAAGAGAAGCCAATCAAAAACTACCGACGACGATTGAATTGTGGTCCGACGCGCAGTCCGGAGTGGCGATGCGTCTGGAAGCTCGTTGGCCGTTGTCCGCATCCGAATCAGGTCGCGAAAAAGTTGTCATCGAATTCGCCGAACAACCGAACTTGCCGAACAACTGGTTTGAAGCCGAAGGGCATTACTCTGGCCCGCGTAGAAAAATAACACTCGACACGAAGGACAATGAATGATCCAAATTCTGAACCCAAAATCTTTACCCTTGAAACGTATTTCATACCTTGCGTTGATTCAATTATTGTTCGGTACGGCGTGTGCTTGGAGTCAAGAATCAGCGACTGCCTCGACCAAAACCAGTCAGGTTGCATCGGTAACTTTTTCCAGCGACATTGCGGCGATCATTTATGAAAAATGTTCGGCCTGCCATCGGCCGGGTCAGGTCGGGCCCCTCCCGCTGCTGACTTATGGCGACGTCAAGAAACGTGCATCGACAATCGAAGCCGTGATTGAAAACGATTTCATGCCACCTTGGAAGCCCGTCAATCACAACGTTCAATTTTCCAACGATCGCAGCTTGAGCAAGTCGCAAAAAGAGAAACTGCAACAATGGATTGCGGCCGGTTGCCCCGAAGGCGACCGCGCTCGGATTCCATCGCCTCCTGAATTTCCCGATGGCTGGAGCTTGGGCAAACCCGACCTTGTTGTAACGATGAACGGCGAATTCGAAATTCCGGCCGATGGCCCCGACATCTATCGTTCGTTCGTGTTTCCACTTGGGTTGCCGGACGACAAATGGGTGAAAGCGATTGAATTGCGTTCCGCCGCGAAGTCGGCAATGCATCACGCGTTGTTCTTTCTAGACTCATCCGGCAACGCGAGGAAAATGGACGGCTCGGATGGCAAAGCTGGAATTTCCGGAATGGGCTTTCTCACGGACTTTGGCGGTGCGGCCAAGGACAACCCATCCGGCGCAGGTGGCCTGTTGAATCGACTGAGTGGCCAGCGGAATAAACGTGGAACGGGTGCCGTCGAGGATGGCCGGCTTGACAGTGCTTTGGCTCGCGGATTGGGGGGCTACGTGCCAGGTGCGATGCCAACGAAGCTGCCGGGCGATTTAGCAATGGCGTTGCCAAAGGGTTCTAACATCGTGATGCAAACGCACTTTCACCCGTCGGGAAAACGCGAAACGGAACAAGCCGAAATGGCTTTGTATTTCGCTGATCGGCCACCGTCGAAACAACTTGTGCCGATTCAAGTCCCCGCGATGTTCGGCTTTGGCGCCAACATCGATATTCCAGCGGGCGAGAAAAATTTTCGCATCGCAGACTCCTTCAAACTGCCGATCGACGTTCAGGCGATCAGCGTCGGCGGTCACGCTCATTACATTTGCCGTGAGATGAAAATGATCGCTCGCACTCCGTTGGGGACGGAAATAAACCTGATGCAAATCGACGACTGGGACCTTGATTGGCAAGACCGATACCTGTTCGCCGAGCCAGTTGAATTGCCCGCCGGGACCGTGATTACCACCGACATCGTGTACGACAATTCGGCAGACAATCCAGAAAATCCTTACCAACCTCCGCAACGAATTCGCTGGGGCCGTCAGTCAGATGATGAGATGGGCAGCATTACTTTGGCGGTAGTCGCAGCGGACGAAAGCCAGCGGCCTGATTTGCAAGTCGCCCTGCGGCAGCACTTCACTACTTCGATCGCTAATCGGTTCACGAGAGGTGAAGGGATCGGTCAAATGTTGATGCAACTTGATGAAAATCGTGACGGCAAATTGCAGAAAACCGAGGCGCCGCCAAGGCTGAGCGACAGGGTTTTTGAGATGCTCGATCAAGACTCGGACGGTTCGCTGGATGCCACCGAGCTCTCGCGACTGCGCGAACTCGTCGAGCGTTTCGGGCCTGCCAAAGACAAATAGTTCCCTGCCCGGCATGGAAAAGACTCGCGTTCGGAAAATAGATCTTTTGGCAATCAGACAGAGAAAGAAAAGAAAAATGTTGAAGTCAAAAAACTGGATGGTCCTTGTCGCCGCAGCATTCTTGTTTCAAACAGCAACGAATGGTCTTAGCGCATCTCAGCCGCAATTAGACTGGAAGCTTAAGGATATTGCCGGACGACTGCACTCTCCGTTTGAAGATTCGGCGACCCGTGCCGTAGTGGTGGTGTTCATTTCCACCGATTGCCCGATCGCAAACGCCTATCAGCCGCAACTCAAAAAGCTCGCCGAGAAACATGCTGCACAAGGTATCCGCTGGTTCATGATCCATCCCGATCCGTCGACGACCATGGAACAGGCTGCCGAGCATGCCAAGCAGTTCGAAATCGAAGTGCCGATCGTCGTCGACCCTAATCAGTCGATTGCCGGCGGCGTTGGCGCGCGGGTAACGCCGCAAGTTTTCGTGTTTGCCAAGGCTGACCAACCTGCCATGTACCAGGGACGAATCGATGACTTGTATGCGGCTTATGGTAAGAAACGGGTCGCTGCCACCACCCACGAACTGGCCGACACATTGCAAGCCATTGTCGACGACCAGCCGATTCGAATTAGAAAAACCGATCCGGTCGGCTGCTTCATCGCCTTTCAGGAGCCGGCCAGCGCA
>JBGSKR010000525.1:0-5021 GCA_041741135.1 Mariniblastus sp. | reverse complement strand
TTCAAGTAACGTAAGCGAAGTTTGTTCCGTTTCATCCTCCGGTTCAGCAGAAACTGCCTCTCGTGAAAACGGTTGCCCGTGCTTTCGAATCAGCTCCGTGATTTCAGTCTGATATTTCTCGTCCAGCGACGCCAATTGATCCGCAATCTGGCGATTGTTCTCGATCGCTTCAAAACGAACCTGACGATAATCGCTACTTTGCAAAAATCCTGACAGCGAATAATAATCGGCGGTCGAAATCGCATCGAATTTGTGGTCGTGACAACGGGCGCAAGAAACCGTCACTCCCAAAAACGTTTTCGACATTACATCAATCATGTTGTCGAAACGATCAGCTTCGTCTTTCCGAGTATCAACCGGCGAATGAACCCATTCGCCAAGAAACCAAAACCCGGTGCCGAGGATGGATTCATTGAATTGGTGTTCAGGATTCAGACGCGGTTCGGCAAGCAAATCGCCAGCCAGATGTTCTCGCACGAGTTGATCATAAGGCACATCGGAGTTTAAAGCGCGGATAATATAATCTCGATATTGAAACGCATTGGGCGCATCGTTGTCGAATTCATGGCCACGCGATTCGGCATAGCGCACAAGGTCCAACCAATGCCGTCCCCAACGTTCGCCAAAGTGGGGCGAGGCCAGCAATTGATCGACCAATTTTTCGGTTGCGTTGTTCGAATCGTCAGCCAGATATTCGGCGACTTGTTGTGGCGTCGGCGGTAAGCCAATTAGATCAAAGTACAAACGCCGAACGAGCGCCGACTTCTTCGCATCAGTTGCGGGGCGAAGATTCGCTTTTTCCAAACCCGCGAGAACGAAGTGATCGATTTCGGTTTGCGGCCAACTGAGATCGACAATTTGTGGAACCGCGGGCTTGATGATCGGTTGCCAAACCCAGTGCGAATCTCGTCGTGACTGTAAATCAAAGGTCGGCGGTAAATCCCCTGCAGAATCGGGCGTTGCTTCTTTCGGCCAAGGAGCGCCCATTTCGACCCATTTTTCCAGTGCCGCGATTTTCTGGTCTGGTAATTTGCCGCTAGGAGGCATTTCATAACCGTCGTAGCGAACGGCCTCGATTATCAGGCTCGAATTCACGTCACCCGGAACTAAAGACTCGCCGGAATCACCGCCGGTGATCAAAGCCGCGCGGCTATCGACTCGTAGACCGGCCTGCAATTTTTTGGCATCGGCGCTGTGACAAGAGTAACAATGCTCGACCAATATGGGACGGACTTCCCGTTCAAAAAATTCAATATCGGCGGGCGATGGTTCGTCGGCGATGACGAGAACGCACATTCCAGACCACAACAGGGCAAGCAAAACCAACGAGGAAAAAGATCGCATCATGTTTTCTGTTTCGTAAGACCGTGTTGATATCAAGCGGCGCAAAACAACCAATTGACTGTGGTAAATTGGCCAATCGTTTTGGCAAGCACGTGGTGCGGTACGTCTAACGAGATACATTCTAAAGAAAGCGGCCCCAGTCTGCGACGTTTGTCGACTTCAAAGTATTTGAAATTTTTTACTGAATGCTTTCCTACTTACTTTGATCTCGATAAGCTATATTGCGTCGCAAAAGTAACCGTTATTTCAATGTCACCAAACACTCGCTGTGCGGAGAAAGCCATGAAAACTTCATTTTACCGTCAATCAAATCGACAAGCCATGGCTTTTTTGCTGTTGATCGCAGCTATTTTTGCGTCGGTCTCCAAGATTTCTTCTGCTCAGGAGTTGGTGGATTTTGAAAAGACCTTGCCCGCCACGGTCGTTGAACTGGGTGACTTGAAATCAAAAATTCTTAACGTCTTCAACACGAATGAAGCCAACTTGTCTGTCGATCAACGCATCACCGAGATGCGCAAGATTGGGATTATCGAAGCCCGCGCGATTGCGGCGCTGAAAGCTCAAGAACCTGCTGCCGTGATTGGCCTTCCTGTGGAAGACCTTCCTCGCTTGCGAAACATTTATTTGAACGCTGCCGTTGGAAATTCAGGCTACCTTGCCGAAATTTTGGAAGGCGAGAACCGATACGAAGAGGCAGCTACCGTTCGTGAATTGGTTGTGGGTTTTGCAACCGAGCAACATGGAGCTGAGCACTGGAAAACGAATGACGCCCAACGACGATTGGCGAAAACCAAGTGGCTAAGGGATGCCGCAGTTGAACTGAGAACTGATTATCGAAATGCGGTCGCCTTGAAGGACAAAGGTGCTCAAAATTACTCGGAAGGAAAAAATGCTGAAGCTTTAGCCGCACTCGATTCCGCCGCCGAATTACTCAAGAAGATCGGTTTGGACAATTCCGATGATTTTTCGTTGGTGTTGTTCTATCGGGCTAAGTCGCTCGCTGGTAACAACCAGCCGGAGCTTGCCGAGGCTGCGTTTCAACAAGCCGTCGAGTTCGATACAAAAACGCTGGGCGCAGATAATCCCGGCGTTGCTCAAACCTTGTATGCTCTGGCCGTTTTCTATCGCTCGACTGGGCAGTTCCAAAAAGGGATCGACACGCTAGAGCGCAGCCAGCAAATCAACCGCGCCGCGCTTGGTGAAAATTCTTCGCCGCTAGCGAACGATCTATTGGGAAGTGGAATTCTTTATAGCGATTTGCAAGATTACGCCGCTGCCACGACGAATTTTTCTGCCGCTTTTCAAATGCTGGTTGCCATCGGCGAACGAAATTCACGCATGGCGATCGATATTCTCAATAATCAACAAACCGTATTTGAGAATGGTGGCGCATTGAAAGATGCGGAAACAATTTCTGGTTTGAAAGTGGAAATTGGCAGCGAAGTATACGGGCGCAACAGTCTGGAAACGGCTACCTTCTTCTACAACCATGGGGTGATCCTGCGAGCCAATGGCAAGCACGATGCGGCGGATGAGCAGTTCACGTTGGCCAAAGCGAAGTTTGAAAAATTCGAGGGATACGAGAAAGACGAAACCTATATCACGCTAATCGACAACATGGCCCAGAATTACCGAGAACTTGGTGATTTGAAAGAAGCCGAGAAACTCGCCCGCACCGCGACCGAAATGGCCGCAACGTCCGCCGGTAAAGAATCCTTGATCTATGCGATTAAATCTCAAAATTTGGCCATCATTCTGGGTGACTTGAAACAACACGCAGAAGCTGAACAGCGGTTCCTCGAAACACTTGAAATCCTGAAAAAAATCGTCGGAACCGATCACCGCGAATATTTTACGACTCGCTCAAATCTTGGTGATGTCTTCCGACAACAAGGAAAATTTGCCGAAGCCATTGCGATTTGGGAAGAAACCAACGAACAAAAGCGAAAGCATTACGGTGATCGAGACACGATCTACCTTAACTCTTTAAACATGCTCGCCGAGGCCTACGAAAAACTGGCGGAATCAACTGCGACAGTTGAGAATGCCGAGAAAGCAAAACTGATTCGAGCGCGGGTTGCGAAACTATCGGCGGCTTCTGCTCCTGCTGTGGCTGAAACAAATCCCGGTGATAATAGCGATCTTCCTAATTCGAATGAAAATATTCCAACGCCGACCGATCCTCCTATGGTCGAGCAAAAGCCGAATCAACCTCTCGCCCCAGAAATAATCACCGAGTTGCAAACAAGACTGGACGCAATGATCGCCGTCACCGCCTCGGGTGATGTCGAGAAAATTCTTGACGATCTCATCCCGCCTGATTTGATGAAGCAGTTCAAGGACTCGGGCGAGTATGACGAAATCCGCAGCGGATTCGCCGAAAACAAACTGCCGATACTAATCGACGTTCTGAAGTCCGTTGATGTGAAAACGGGTGAACTAAAAGAAGACACCGTTCATTTCAATAACGAAAATCTCCGCCCGATGAGTTGGAAAAAAATAGACGGAAAATGGTACATCAATAACTAACGTAAGTTGGACATTCCTGTCCGACCACCGTAAGTTGGACATTCCTGTCCGACGACAATCAAAACTCCAGCGTGGCAAAATAATCGTCCAGCGTTTCGGCGCGGCGAATTTGTTTCACCGACCCGTCGGGCTGAAGCAAAAATTCAGCGCTGCGAAGTTTTCCGTTGTATTGAAAACCCATCGAATGCCCGTGAGCACCAGCGTCGTGGATCACCACCACATCGCCGATTTCGATGGTCGGTAGTGAACGATCAATCGCCAATTTGTCGTTATTCTCGCACAGCGAACCGACGACATCGAAAATTCCCACATCCGGTTCATTTTCTTTTTCCATTACCGAAATGTGATGGTAGGAACCGTACATGCCAGGTCGCATCAGGTTCGCCATGCACGCATCGACACCGATATAGTTCTTATAGGTATTCTTTTTGTGAATGACAGTCGAAACCAAATAGCCATAAGGCCCGGTGATGATGCGGCCGTTTTCCAGATAGATTTTTAGCGGGTCCAGTTCGGTGCCGGCGATCATTTTTTCATAAGCCGCTTTGACGCCCGCCGAAACGACGTTGTAGTCGAGCGGTTGCTGACCCGGACGATAAGGGATTCCCATCCCGCCGCCAAGGTTCACAAACTCGAGCCGAATTCCCAATTCATTATGCAAGTCAACCGCAAGTGAAAACAGCATCTCAGCCGTTTCGACAAAGAACTGCGGATTGAGTTCGTTCGAGGCGACCATCGTGTGCAAACCAAATCGTTTCACGCCACGCTCTTGCGCGATACGATAGCCTTCGAATAACTGCTCGCGGGTAAAACCAAATTTGGCTTCTTCTGGTTTGCCAATGATCACATTGCCTTCACGCAACGGGCCTGGGTTGTAGCGAAAACAAATCAGTTCGGGCAAACCAACATTGGAATCGAGGTAATCAATGTGCGTGATATCATCGAGATTGATCACCGCTCCGATATCGGCAGCCTTTTGATACTCCTTGGCCAGCGTATTGTTCGAGGTAAACATCACTTCTTCGCCGGTGATGCCTAATCGTTCGCAGATCACCAATTCAGCGAGACTTGAGCAGTCCGCTCCGCAGCCTTCCTCGCGAAGCACTTGCATTAAATGCGGATTCGGCGTGGCTTTGACGGCAAAATAC
>JBGSKR010000524.1:0-6319 GCA_041741135.1 Mariniblastus sp. | reverse complement strand
ATTATTGAAATCGTCTCTGCCGAAAATCGATAATGCAAACATTGACCGATAATGCTCAACCCGATCTGGCGACGTTGCCAGTCTGGCAGAGTGACCTCCAACAATTCGTCAACAATCTCCAGCAGCGAATTGAACATCGGTAGAAAATGCTTCTCCACCAACGGCCTGAACGCCTCGGTGGGTTGCAAAATCTCGCGCATCATTAATCGCACGGGCCATGGCTCAGAACGCATGGCGACAACGCGATTCAACATGGTCAAAATCAAATGGTGCAATTTTTGGTCTGGTGAGATGGATCGATTGGGATCGCCCGCCGGCAAGTCGGGAAACTGTTGCGCCCGCATTTGCTGCGCCTGACTGAGCGTTTCGGCGTATAGCGTTCTCTTATCACCAAAGTAGTAGTTGACGCTGGCGAGGTTCACTTCTGCGGCGTCACAAATTTCGCGAACCGTGGCGGCACGAAAACCTTTGCGGGCAAAGATTGGCCCAGCGGCAAGAATGATTCGGTTTTTCGTGTTTTCGTCAGCCATGGCGGCGCGTTAATTTCCTGGGTAATGTTATCGAAACAAGTGTATTAAACAGTTGTTTTAATTCAAGACCAGTTTTTCTGGAATCAAAAGATAGGGAATGGAGAATTCCTAAACTTCACCGGATAGCAGAAAAGAAAACGGATGTTCTTTGATTCTGATTAGGAATGCAGGATTCGGCATTTCATCCGCAGTTTGATGCCGTGAGGTTTATTGGCTCGCGGCATTGCGCCATCATTCTAAAACGTCTTAGGCGAGTTTAATCGCGGACATGTTACGTTCGACCCATTTCGTGTCGACTTTGCCGTCTGAGAAATCAGAATGCTGCAAGACGCCGATCTGAAATGGCACAGTTGTTTGAATGCCTTTGATGCGCAATTCTTGCAAGCAACGAATCATGCAGCGAATCGCCGCTTCTCGTGTGGGCTGATGGACGATCAACTTCCCGATCATTGAATCGTAGTAAGGAGGCACGACGTAACCAGCGTGTGCATGCGAGTCGAAACGAACGCCCAACCCGCCGGGTGGCAAGATCTGCTCGATACGACCTGGGCTGGGAGTAAAGTTCTTCTGAGGATCTTCGGCGTTGATGCGGCACTCGATCGCCACGCCAGTGCACTTGATGTCTTTTTGAGAGAAGCTAAGTTTCTCACCGGCAGCAACACGAATTTGCTGCTGGATGAGATCGATGCCAGTCACCATTTCTGTCACCGGATGCTCGACCTGAATGCGGGCGTTGACTTCAATGAAGTAAAAATTGTTGTCTTTGTCGACAATGAACTCGACAGTTGCCGCATTGTAATAATTGGCGTTCTTGATCATCCGTACTGCGGCTTCGCAAATTTGTGTGCGGATTTTCGGGGGCAAAGTCGGCCCAGGGCTCTCTTCGATCAGTTTTTGATGACGACGTTGAGTCGAGCAGTCGCGTTCCCAAAGGTGAACGACATTGCCATGCTGGTCGGCCATAATTTGAACTTCGACGTGGCGCGGAAGTTCAACGTATTTTTCGAGATAGACTCCACCATTGCCGAAAGCGGCTTGAGCTTCTTGGGCGGCCTGTTGCAAAGCCGTGCGCAAGGAGAGGTCGTTGGAGGCGACTCGCATGCCTTTACCACCACCACCAGCAGTGGCTTTCACCAGCACGGGATAACCGATCTCGGCAGCGACCCTAAGCGCTTCTTCCTCGTTGTCAATCAAACCTGGACTGCCGGGCACAACGGGAACTTTGGCCGCACGGGCAATTTCGCGAGCCTGATTTTTGTCGCCGAGCGCCAGCATGGCAGCGGGGGTCGGACCGATAAACTCGATATTTGAATCGCGACAGACTTCGTTGAAGTGAGCGTTTTCGGCCATGAATCCATAGCCGGGATGAATCGCCTCCGCGTTGCCAATTTCGGCGGCACTGATGATCTGGTCGATGCGCAGATAACTGTCGCTCGACCGAGGTCCTCCGACGCAGTACGCTTCATCGGCAAGGTCCAGATACTTGGAGCCGCGATCAGCCTCGCTAAAAATGGCGACCGTTTCAATCCCCATTTCTTTGCAGGCGCGAATAATGCGAAGAGCAATTTCGCCGCGATTGGCGATTAAGATGCGATTAAACATTTAAGACGGCAGGATTTTGAACAAGGGTTTGTTGTTGTCGACTGGCTCTTCATTTTTGACAAGGCATTCGACAATTTTCCCGGAGACTCCCGCCGGAATTTCATTGAACATTTTCATCGCTTCAACTAGGCAAACGATAGTGTCGGGCGTCACCATGTCGCCGACTTTTACGAAATCTGGTGCGTCTGGTTTGGGCCGAGAATAAAACGTACCGATCGTGGGGCTGAGGATCAGATTTGTGTTATCCGTGACTGCAGGGGCGGCAACAACTGAAGCTGCAGCAGAAGGAGCCGGTGATGCTGCCGTTGGTGGCGCCGAGTAAACAACGGGAGCTTCGGCACCGCCACGACGCAAGCGAATCCGTTGGTCGGATTGCTTGAGGTCAATCTCGTTCAGTTCGTGTTCCTGCATCAATTCGATCAGTTCACGAATTTTGACAACGTTGAATACCGAGACGGAATCCGCTGAATCCGAATTGGATTCGGGCTTTCCTTTGGGCATGGGTTCTCCCATTGTTTTTTTGTTGGTTTGTGGTTGAAAAGTGTTTGTTGATGAAACCGGTATTGAGATTGTGAATCACTTAAAATTCGACAACGCATTCGTCGAGGTCTTTCGTAAGCGTACTAAGCACTTCGCGTCCTGATTCAGTAACCAAGATGTCGTCTTCGATTCGCACGCCACCAAAATCGGGCAAATAAATGCCAGGCTCAACAGTAACGACCATGCTCGCCGCTAATACACCGTCTCGAATTGGCGAGATGTTAGGATTTTCGTGGACTTGTAAGCCGATCCCGTGACCAGTTGCGTGACCAAAAAATTCTTTAAAGCCGGCTCCTTCAATGACTTTCCGGGCGGCAGCGTCGACCGCCTTAATTTCGGCACCCGGATGAATGGCCGCAATCGCCGCCAATTGAGCCTCCAGTACGATGTCGTAAATTTCTCGCAATTTGGGCGGAATTTTACCGGTCACCAAAATTCTCGTCAAGTCACTAATATACCGGTCAACACGAGCACCCCAATCAATCAACAAAATGGGATCGGCTCCAATCGTCTGCAGCGACGGATGTCCGTGGGGTAGGGCGGCTCTTGGCCCGACACCCACAATTGGATCAAACGAAACACCTGTTGCTCCTCTTTCTCGCATTTCGTGTTCGAGTTGAAAGGCAACACTTCGTTCGGTTTGCTCGGGGCGAAGCTGCGCACGTACCGCTAAAAAAGCTTGTTGATTGACATCGATGGATCGGCGGATCAGGGCGATTTCCGACTCATCCTTGAACGAACGCAACTCTTCAACGATCGCGCTGGTGGAAACCAACTCGACGCCAACCAATTCGGCGTCAATTCCGTCGTAAGTCGCTTTCGTCATTGAATCGGCTTCGATGCGAATCGTCTGGATTTTCGCCGAGCCGACTGTTGATGCGAGTGATTCAAGTGCTGTTGACGCCGAGTCTCGAATCACGCATTCAAGATCGCTGCATTCTTCAGAAAGTTGTGTCCGATATCGCGAGTCACTAATCATGAACGGCTTATCGGCCGTCACAAGCAACCAACCCGAACTGCCGGTAAATCCGGTCAAATAGTAGACATTGAAAACGTTAGTAACAAGAAACGATTCACCACGTTCGAGGTGAAGCTTGTCAAGTAAACGTGCGCGTCGGCTGGCAAAAACTGTCATGGTTGAACGCTATACCGATATATGTTGGTGTATTGAAATGGGGTGTCAGCTATTCGCAGAGCATAAGTTAGACCGATCGGTGAAGTGGCTTCAGGGCAAGACCAAGGCGTCAACTGAAATCCTTGCTGAGACTCGAAACCTCCGCTACAAGGTTGACCATCGAGTTCGTTGCCGTTCTCCAGATGCAAACAAGGCTGATTGGTCAGCACTTCCATTCTGCGACCCGATTTTGGCTCGAAAACCTCCGCCACTAAACCGGGAGTCGAGTGATTAAATCCGGACGCATGGTTAACTAACCAGCAGTGACGGTAGGCGATCAATTGATTTCGAGAATTATCCGAACCATTCTCCAGCAAGACAGGTTTACGAAAATCGAACGCTGTTCGCTTGACCGATCGGGGGAGAATTCCATATTGTATGTTTGCCGGATCATAGAATTGTCGGGCATCAATTCGAATCAAATGATTCCGGGCCGATGGGGCTCCGGCGCCCGCCAAATTCCAATAGCTGCGATTAAAAATTTGAGGGCTGCCGGCCTCCGGCGACCGGCCCGAAAATCGAATGGTCAAATCGTTGTCATTACTGAGAGTGTATTCGGCAACGACTGGTTGACCTTTCGCAGAGCCGTTCTGGACGAACCGCACACCGACTTCTGATTCAGTTTCGATGATTTCAAACGGCCAAACATTCTTCTCGCAACCAATGCCAATGGTAGCCCCAAGATTTGCGGTACAGACTTGGTAGGCTTCGATATCTCCACAGTTAAGCACAACATTGGCAAAATTGCCATTTCGATCAGGAGCATAAAACGCAGTTATTGTTGCTCCGTAGTTAATCATTTTCAAGCGATAGCCGTTTTGGTTAACACACTCGAATCGAGTGACGGTTTCACCCGATTTCGTTTTTCCATAAGGAAACTGAGCGATTGCCAACTTGAACGGTTCAGCAGGGTTTGGATTGAAAGTCGTTCTGGGAATTGAGTTTAATGAGGTCTCTAGTTCGGAATGCAAATCGGATTCAGCCGAACTTATTGAACTCGAAGAATGACCGGCTACTGCCTCATCGGGTGAATGAGCGGAGAGGAGAATTGTGGTGACGCACCCCATGACAAAAGCCACCAGACAAAAGCCTAACTTCATGTTCTTCTCCTTCGTGTTCGCGATGCGGGCAGCTTAACGTTCGATTTCGGATGATCTCTTGTGAGCCAATCCTGATTGGGGCTCGATCCTTTGTCTACTCGCTATGCTTCGAACGAATCATTCGCCGAAAACCACAACGGCGGCTTGAGCAACATTATTTAAGAACCCTTAACGCGACGCAACCTAAGATAAGGTAGGAAAGAGCACTTTTCTCATTTTGTTGACCGATTAAGGCTATCAGAACGAACCTAAAGGTGGATTTAGTGTGGCTGGGGGCAATAGGATGGCAACAAAACTTCCTACTTTGGTTGAGTGACTCCAAGTTCGCCAGCGATTATTTTAGTTACAAAAACTATTTTCTGACTTGGAGAGGCGAAATCGAAGGAGCTCTAACGGGACTGCATTTAGACAAATGAGAGAAAGTTCAAAACCAGAATCAACCGCACCAATGCTGCCTCACCTTTGTTACGAACTCTCCCACGTCGTTCCTTATTGGCGACCGACGTTATCAATTTGGTCGAGAGCAATGACCAGTTGCCCGAAGGATGGCGTTCCATTCTAATCGGCTCTCCTGCGGTTTTTGATCGCTAAATCCACAGTTATCAAACTGACTTTGAATCAACTTGTTCATTGCCAATCGCCACATGAACGTTACTGTAATTGCCCAACCGCATCCATGATCGTAACCATAGACGGGCCAGCAGGCGCTGGCAAAAGCACGGTAACCCGCTTGCTTGCCGAAGCCCTCGGATTCGAGTGTTTGGATACCGGCGCCATGTATCGCGTGGTGACTTGGGCCGCCATGAAAGAAAACATTGACTTGTCCGATCAGGCGGCGCTTGCCCACCTTGCCCGCATGCTGTCCGTCAGACTGGAAGCCGATCAGGTCTTCGTCGATCAGCAAGATGTCACTCGCGAAATTCGCGATCCGAGTGTTACCCGCCATGTCGGAATGATTGCCGATGCGATTGAAGTTCGCGAACATCTGGTCAATATGCAACGCAAAATTGCTCATACTGGAAATTATGTCTGCGAAGGTCGAGACCAAGGCACGGTGGCGTTTCCCGATGCGTTTTGCAAGATTTTCCTCACGGCGTCAGAAACCGATCGCGCTCTTCGACGCGTTCGTCAACTGGAACAGTCTGGTATCGCAGTTGATCTCAATCAAGTCCTCGTAGAACAACGATCGCGTGACGAACAAGACTCGACTCGCCCCGTCGGTCGCCTGCAGTGCGCTGACGACGCGATCGTGGTGAATACCGATGGCAAAACGATCGAGCAAGTCGTGGAAGAATTGCTGACGATCGTGCAAGCGAAACTAAAATAGTTGTAACCGTTCACGGATCGTAGCCGGACTCGTGAGAGTTCGGAAA
>JBGSKR010000523.1:0-8255 GCA_041741135.1 Mariniblastus sp. | reverse complement strand
CTGCCGTTATTCGACTTCAGTGACTCCTTCTCTAACTCTACTCAAAGGGCAAATATGTTTCGCCAGACCTTCGCAGTCCTCAGCCTCACCGTCCTTGCGTCGGCAATGCTGCATCCTCAACCGGTATCCGCAGAGGACAATGGCCCTTCGCACCTGAAGAACGAAACTCTCGTCGTTGCACGGATTGGCGACTCGAACACCTTTGCAGCATACAGCAAACATACGGGGAAATGGTCGATCCACAAATTTGCTGATGGGCTTACGGCTATTCCTGTTTTGGGTCAAACGCTTGTTGCGTTTCAGGTTTCGGGCGACGCGGTTGCCGAACTTGTCGCTGTCGACAAGAACGGAGAATGGCGGACTCACAAACTACCTAAAATTGGAACCCGGACATGCACGCCGACTATCGCTTCGGATGTTGCTGCCTTCTCGGTTGATGGCAAGGCTTATGGCTTCAGCGGGCTAAATGGTTCGTGGGCTTCTGTCGCCATGTCCGAACCCGCACAAGTTGCCGACGACTACGCGATGGTCGTGTCCAAAGACCGAATATCCGTTTTTAGTGCTCACACCGGTTCGTGGGCTGAATCGCCACTGCTTAACGGCACGAAATGACCCGGTGAATCCATACCCGCGAATAGCAAAAGAATGCACCGGAGTTGCCGTCCGAGTCGTATTTGAAATCAACGTCACTGGCGGCAACCCGGTGTTTTTAGACGTTACCCGACTGAAAATCAATAATGACCGAAGCAGACTGGCAACGCTGTACGAACCCAAAACCCATGCTGGCCTTTGTTCGACGCATCGCATCCGACGCCGAGCTTCGGCTATTCGCTTGCGGGTGTTGTCGTCGGCTTACTTCATCGCTCGTCAGTGACAGCCTTAAAAGAATCGCGGTTGCTGAACGATTTGCGAACGGTCTTGCTACTCGATGCGAACTAGCTGCTGTGCGGAAAGCTTCGCTCCGCGAAGCATCATATATGTCTTGGAAGACATCTGATCGAGAATTCCGGGGCGATATCTACGCGGCGAGAGCAATAGCTGCTGCAGCGGACCTTCCATGGCCACGCTGGATGTCGTTCATTCGACATTACTCAGAGGTCGCGTCGTTGGCAGCTGCTGAGGCAGCTTCTTCGGGATGGGGATTCGGCGACGATCGTGCCGCAGAGTTTGCCGCCCAAGCGGACTTGCTCCGAAGCATCGTGAATCCCTACATCAGCACGATGCAGCACCCAACGATCTCACATGATGGCGGATAACAATGCGATCGGGATAGGGTCCGCACTGCTGTGGACCCTCCCACACCACCGTAGCATGCCGATCGGTCCAGATCGATTGACTTGGGGCGGTTCAGCTCTTGATGGTAGCTAGTCCCTTCAGCTCGCATTGGTTCCATCGATGGCGACATTGGCTGTGTCCATCACCGTCTCTGAAAACTCACGCGATAAAACCGGGGAGAATCGAGCCTCGCGTGCGACAAAGGCATGTTGAACTAATTGGAATCGACGCAAGGGCGATAAGCGTCTCTGGTTGTGGCGTCCATGAAATAAATTCGGTCAAACGGCGTCGCGAGTTCGATCGCCGCCATCTCCGGAACCCACTCGATTACTTCCGAGTCAGTCTGCCAAGTTGCCACAAGCAGCAGCCAGCATGCATCGCAAATCAACCTATATCTTCGATAAGCCTTGTTCTTCTTTTCGATGGCATATACCACTGCTTCCTTTCCACCTGACTCAGGAAAGCCGCCCACCGGCGAGTGCCAATGATGTCGCTTTGCGTTTCGTATTCGGAAGGCGTCGACCCACATAACGCAGCCTGGACAGCCAATCGTGAATCTAGAGTCCATTGTGAAAGATTCACCCTCGTTCGGGACATTGATACTTACTGTTTCAAAGAGCCACTCTGCCAATGGCTGTCGATCCGTACTCTTGACTGGATCGCCATTGAAATGCACTATCACTGACAATGGCGGATATCCTGCATCGGCGTATTTTGTTTGGGCTGCCTGAACAATCTTTATGTGTTCATTCTCTCTAATCGATGCGTCGTTTCGCCCTTTTCCAGTGGACCTGTGTACTGACGTGACTTCTATTCCAATTCTATTTTTAGAAGTTTGATATAGAACGTCTGGATTATCGGTATGTGATTCGACTAAAACGAAATCAGGAATTCCAAGGGCGTCAAGTAGCTTTGATGCGAAAAAACGCTCTCGCCTAATCTTTTCATTGCTCATGTATTGTCTCGCTCCTCCGGGCCACAAACTACACTCGTTACACCCAGCCACCGCCTTACCAGATCACGCGTCACACACAACGGCCCGTCAAAGTGCCACGGCAAATCTTGCCACTGATCGCGATACCAAATCTGCCACCGCTCGCCAGTCACACCGATTGACGTTGGCTCTGGCAAGGTGATGTACCGCACCCGCTCGGGATCAATCGCCAGCCTTGCGGCAATCTTGGTCAGCATTTCGGCTAACGTCTTTTCGAGCGTGGTTGCTGGTGATCGCTCGGGGTGAACGTGCTGGTCGGTCATGTGATACTCCACCTGTAGCGATCCAAACGTAGGCCATCGGTGACGAATTGCCGACACGTGACAGAAAACTGACTTCAATCAAGCCGTACCATGATCGGAAGTCATTTCTTTGCTGGGTAAAACTCCAACACTCCATCGGGCAGTGTTCGCAACAACGGTTCCAGTCGCTCGAATTCAATTACATCGGGATTAAGCCAATGTGCGTACTCATCCTCGTTCGTCAGCATTACCGGCATTCGATCATGGCCTACGGAACGAACCTCAGCGTTTGGTTCTGTGGTGATTAGCGTGCATGATTCAACAACGTCTTCACCATCGGTCCACGTTTCCCACAATCCAGCGAAGCTGAATGGTTTTTCGTCCGCCAAGTGAAAGTAATGGCCTTTCTCGAAGAACGATGACGCAGGCATCAAGCAGCGACGCCGTTTGAACGCCTCTCGGAAACTTGGTTTTTCGGCGACTGTCTCGCTGCGTGCGTTGAAGCAATGCCGTTGGTAGCTCTGCCGCTTTGGTGCTTTGGCGGTTGGCTTCCACCATCGCGGCAGCAAGCCCCATTCGCAAGTCACCAGCTCCCGGTCCCCATCCATATTTGGTCGGATTACGGGCACTTGATTGAGCGGATAAACCCCTGCGATCGCTGGAATCTGCTTAAGATCGGTCTTGATGCTGAACTCATCGACCCAACTCGGATCGATATTCCCGTTCTTGTAAGCGATGTAGTGGTGGCACATGGATTATGATTGTAATCTGTTACTCAGCATGAAGTTAAACACGACTGCCATTGCAATGAAAGCAAGCCCGATTGCGAAGATGAACCACACTGCAACCATTGGAATCTGCGGACTGGTTTCAACGACGCTTGGAAATTCCAAGATTGCCCCTGCCAAAAAAACGAATGGTAGTGCGATAGAAAAATATCGCCAAAACGACGCTAGACGGCGAAATCTCAATAACGGGAACGCCAATGCAAACACTCCAAAACAGGCCAACAGATCGACAGCCAACCAAAAGCCGATTTCAAAATGCGATTTTTGAGACGCAATCTGATCGATAATGTCCGCGATGCAAATTACCAAATAGGTAACGCCATACATCGCGACAAAAACTCGCCCCACCAAACGAAAGGTTGGCGACTTAGTTGAATTGGGAGTCTCCGCCGTTGGTGACGGTTCGTATGGATTCACTAGTGTTCACCTTCAAATCAGTGACAAGCATCGGCTCAACACGTCCGCCAAACGATAACCGGCCTGGACAGCCCGAACCCTGGCGATACTTCCGGCTTGCTGGTAATACGCCTCTGGCAACTCATCGATTTGAACGCGATCGACAAGCCCTCTCATCGCGATGTTGACCGGCTCCAAAACTTCCAGCGTGTAGACAAACTGAACCGCTGCCTGTCGCGACTCCGCAAGCCACGTTGGCGAATCCGACCATTGGCACGATACCGCCGAAAATGCCTCTCTGTGAGCCTTAAACAAATACGTCACCGCGACTTATGCTAGGTTCAATCTTTCAGCGAACTGTTGCATGCTTATACATACTTACGAGCTGTGCATCTGTAAGTGCTTTCACGCCGCCAGTCTTAGAAGTTAGCAAATCTGGGTCGACCGCTCCTAGCGATTCCATCGCGATTCCCCACTTATCGTCACGCCGTTTAATGGCAACTACGTCGTACCGTGTCGACTTTGCAAAGAATTCTGTCATTTGATAGTGGTATCCCGTAGTTTCCACTACGCAGATGACCTCTGTTTCGCTGGCCAAGACAACCTGAACGACGCTTCTGGATTCACGATACGTTACGCCAGTTTTTTGGCGGACTAGCAATCCCGCCAGGTAGCCTTCCAAATCTCGTTTGATATCGTTGCTTCCGACGACGGATTTTTCACCAACTCGCAGAATTGAATCGCTTAGGTAGTACGTCATTAAGTCTTCCAAATCCCTCGGACTTCGAGAAGCGAGGTATTTGTCTTGTAGCCGAGAGTACTCGTCCAATGTGTAGGTCCATTCGAGACGTGCGACATTGGGCTCTTCCAACTCTACAATATCCCGGGCACTTTGAGCAATCGCGTGTTCGTTGATTAAAGAAATGATAGTTAGGAGAAGTAAAATGTGTTTTATGATACATCGCTCGTGATAAATTTGATCCGAATGTCTGCGACTTAAACGCAAAATCCAAAGCATGATTTCAGTCGGGTAACGCTGCCCATCAGCGGGCGGCGACGAACGACCTACCACTTCAACAACCCCGACCTCGCCGTCCATGTGCCTTTCATGGTTCTCTCCACTTCGCGACGTGATGTTTAGCGAGCACATCCGCTATCTTCGTCTGTTGGTCGGCATCGTTGGACCAGTTGTCAAAAATCGTCTCTCCAAGCTCCGTCACGTAGTAAGGATTTGAACCGGCGGCGAGCAATAGGTCAAGTAAATCGGCGTCTGAATTGCGGATGCAGCAGTGCAGCGGACAGTCATTGGTATCGGACATCACATCTAGGTCGGCACCATGTTCGATCAACAATCTGGCGATTGCGGTGTTGCCGAGCACACATGCGTCGGAAAGAGGCGTGTCGCCGAAAACGTTGGTAGCGTTTGGGTCAAAGCGATGCTCAAGGCAGAATGCAACGGCCTCAGTGAATCCTTCGACTGTCAAGAAGTGGAGAGCTGTTTGTCCGAGATTCCAATGTGCCTCACGCAGCCCTGGTTCAGCTGCCAACAAACGAGTTGCAACCACCTGATCATTGACCGCCGCATCAATAAACTCACCGACGAGTTTGCGTTCAACCATCATGCCAGTTCCGTGACAGAAGTCCGCAATCACCGGGGACGGCGGTTAGATTTTCCATTTGTAAAAGCCTCATGCCGTCCTCCGTGTGCACGGCATAGCAATGCCCTTGTGAACTCCGAATTTCAAGAAAACGCCCTAGAGTTCGCCGATCCTCGGCACTGCGTTACATTCAAACACATCGCTGAGCCCTGCCGCTTGGTTCATGATCCTCATTGCGGCCTGAGCCCCGATCTGCTTTGTGAATATCAGGTGATAGTAACCGGGCGGCGACTTTACGCTTTCCTTTCAGATTCCGCCGGATTCGCCGTTCCGGTTCACGCAATGTTCGGCACATTTGTCTTCGCAATTGGCTACGCTTGAATTGTAGGCCGCGTGGTGGGCTGCCGTGTTGGATAGCCAGCTAATCTTGCACCTTCGTCTCGCTGAAAGGAGGCCATCTGCCTCAGAAACTCCCAAACATCGTCCTGTCGCGAGGGTGTTTCGCGGATCTGATTCGCAGCGTAATTCGCCCACTCAGCCTTCTTCTTTTTGCTCGGACCCAAAACAACGAGGTCAGGCACCCAATCTTCGAGTTCGCCAACGGGAACCAGAAACACACCGACACTTTTGCATCGATTCAAGAATGCAACCAAGTCGTAGTACACGCGATAGCTCGTCAAGCTGTCCAGCCCTTTCTTCAATCGTGAGGTCTGTGATAGGCCGCCGCTCAAATCAGAGAGCCTGCCACGAATCCGCTGAAGCTGACTCACATCGTTCCAATCAAACGTCTGATTCAAAATGTCGGTTAGCTCGTTACGGGTTGTTCCTTCATCGAAAATCGGGCCAAGTGCCCTTACCTCATTAATAATGCGACGACATTCTTCAATCAGTTCTTGTACAACTTCAGCAGGTGCGACCGCCCTCAGAATACTCTCGAATGTCCCCAATTCGCGGATCACATCGAGATCTGCAGCTACGCACACTGGTATCTTTAGATTCTTATAGAGTGCGCAAGGATCAGCAATGCCGCCGAGTCCGCCGACGGAAACAAAATGAATGTCGTGCCGGAACTCACTTGCTATCTTGTCCCACACCGTGCCGTATATTAGCCGATCCCCTTCGGACTCCACCACCGTGACGGCTTCGGCAAATAATCCGTCAAGGACACTCTCTGCCTTAGTACTGGGTTTCTCTATCGATGCTTTGAGCATCCCCTTGGATACGCGGCGGCCGTTAAACTGTGCCCCAATCCGAGATAGGCGAATCACTTCAAGCTGATCTGATTCTTCAATTATTCCTCGAAGCACGTGACTACTATGAGTTGCTACGAAAGTTGCACGATCCGTAGATACTCCGTGTCTTCCAATAAATCTCCCCAATGCATATGCCTGCGGTGGATGTAGACACATTTCTGGTTCGTCAATGAGTACCACTGGTCGCCGCCCAAGCAAAAGTGTTAGGCAGATTGCAACGTATGATTTGAATCCATCACCCTCATCTTCAATCAGCCGATACTCTCGCATCTTCGCGGGTTCTAGACGATCCTCCGCAGACGGCATGTCCGGTCCGTGCCCCACGCGAAGACAAAGTGAGTTCGCACGTGTGTTGTCGAGCCAAATGGCCCTCCCAAAAATGCTTTGGGTTTCAGATGCGAGCATCTGCTTTGCGTTTGAGTCAACGTAAAGTGACTGTAGTTCGTTTGCTGGAAAGGCAGTCTCATAGTCAAAGTTGCTGACCGTGTTTGTCACAGTCAGCCGCCGATCGAGAAAAAGCGACGCGATGAAAGATCGTCCGAAATGTTCCAGAAATTTATCAGACGCTCCATCGCGTTGACTGGTGCCGACAGAAACTGGATTGGAAAAGAAGCTCTTAACCTGATGATCATGCAATGACCAATTCGATCCGCTCCCACCGAATTCGGGTATGCGAGTATCGATAAAGACGTGGTTTTGGTTATCGACTCGGCGACGTATGTGGTTCTCCGCGTACAACACGTCTAGAAGCGGTTCGAGGGATGCCGGACGACTCATCTCTATTTCGTCGCAAACGACCAATTTGCGTGCGTTCCCTAGCATCCGACCGTGGATGTCACGAAGCAACTGGGTTTTCCCTGCAGAGTTTGGTCCGATGACCAAAACGAGTCCCCTTGGCTCAACCCTACCAACGTTGGGGACCGCGATCGATTTGAGCGGGTTGAATTCGAACAGTGTAGGCATGTGTTAGGCTGTGGCCGAACGACCCACATCACCGGGCGGCCGCCAGAGACGTGGATTTCACAATACGCACCCGACGGCCGCTCCGGTGCATGTGATTGTTAGCCGACTTCTTTGTTGTCGGAATGTTCGGTTGGGGATTCACTCAATGCTTTCCTGGAGTCGAGCCAGACGGTCAGCCAAGTGCATCCAAACGCGTTAAAGGCCATGACCCATGATTGAAACAGGCAGGCAGTACCGTTGCCGTCCAATGACGATTGGGGACGTGCGGCGTCAGGGAGCGTTTTCGCCATGATTAGACCGAACATGAAAGTCGCAAGGATGGGGCCCCAGTAGGTGAGTAACCCCCAAGCACATCCGGCTTTGCCACTAGTTCTTCGGTGTGGCGGGGTGCGATCTAATTGGTGATCTGACCACCCGGGTCCAGCGAGAAAGCCAATTGCGATGCCCTGTAGAGCGACAAGCCATATGAATAGGGCCCAAGCCGTTGATCCTTCGCTAAGGCTTTGAAGCATCGCGAGAGCTCCAAGCGCTAGGTTGGCAGAGGCGATCCAACCAGCTCGTTTGCGAACGTCGACGATTTCAGCGGTTGTTTTCATCGGGAGTTTTGTGTGAGGGTCAAATCTTCGTGTGTCGGCTAAAGAATCCATGTAAGTCCGAGGTTTGGTGGGTGGGAGCCTTTTGTATTAAAACTGGCGACTCGGACCCGTGATGCTGGCGGGGTGTACCCGCCAGTCACATTCTTCCAC
>JBGSKR010000522.1:0-7556 GCA_041741135.1 Mariniblastus sp. | reverse complement strand
AACGAACGATCCTCGAATTGCAAAAAACGATGAAGAGTTGAGCTTTGTGGCGGAGTTTCGAAAAGGCTTAAACCGCATCACGACCATCATTGAAGAACAGCACCCCAACGACTGGGTCTTCAAGCGCAACCAGATCTTCAACCCACTTGAAAATGAACTGTCCGATTTGCAACAGCTTGCCACCGACCTGCCGGTGTTCATGCAAACACGAATGAAACAGTTTTCGGAGAACGCGAGAGCCGAGTATCACACATGGATGGTGCTCAGTGTCGCGCTTGGTCTCGCCGCGATTGTCATGATCGCTTTTTTGATGTTGCGATTTCGAGATCGCATCATTCGGCCATTGGAAGCGTTAGTAGTAGGCTCGCGTCACGTCGCCGCTGGAAATTACGATTATCGGATTGAACTTAATTCGGATGATGAAGTTGCGGAACTCGGCGATGCACTGAATGCCATGACCACCAATTTCCAGAGCATTAAAAGCGATCTCAATCGACAAGTCCAGGAACGCACCAAAGAAGTTGTCCGCAGCGAGAAAATGGCGAGTGTGGGATTCCTCGCCGCTGGAATCGCTCACGAAATCAACAATCCGCTGGCTACAATCGCTTGGTCGGCTGAATCATTGGAAATGCGACTGATCGACATCTTGAGTTCGGCGGGGCTGACTCCAGACGAATCCCAAGCCGGTGAGATTGCCGACATGCAAAAATACTTGAGACGCATCCAAGACGAAGCGTTTCGCTGCAAAGGAATTACGGCAGGGTTATTGGATTTCTCACGCATGGGCGATGTCAAGAAAGTGGCGACCAATCTCGCAGAAGTCATCGAATCCGTGATCGACATGGTAAAGCCGCTCAGCAGATTTCGCGATCGCGAAATCCATTTCAAAGCCGACCACGACCTGATCAGCATCTGCAATGCCCAAGAAATGAAACAAGTCGCTCTCAATCTGATTACCAACGCCCTCGGTAGTGTCGATCCCGGTGGCACGGTCAACATTGAAATGGCGGCGGCCGGCGAGATGGCAGAGATTCGCATCTCCGACGATGGTTGTGGAATGACACCCGAAGTCATGCAGCACTTGTTCGAACCGTTCTTTACTCGTCGTCGTGATGGACAGGGAACCGGTTTGGGACTTTCCATTTCGTATCAAATTATTGAAGACCATGGTGGTCGCATCGTTCCGTTCAGTGACGGTGCGGGACTTGGCTCTACATTTACTATCTGTTTGCCCTTGGTGAAAAATGAACTCACTTCAATCGCCGCCTAAAAAAGTTGATCCTGTTAAATCTTTGAAAGTTCTCTTTGCTGATGACGAGATTCATTTGCAAGAACTTATCGCAGCGGAACTGCCACGCATGGGTCACAGCGTCAAAGTCTGTCACGACGGCCCGTCTGCAATTTCCGCACTCGAAATCGCTGATTACGATTGTTTGATCGTTGACCTTGATATGCCCGGCATGAATGGCATTGAAGTGATCGAAAGAGCCAAAGCCATTTCGCCGACGATCGAAGCCATCGTGCTTACCGGTAAAGGCTCAACCGACACCGCCATCTCGGCGCTTCGACTCGGAGCGTTCGAGTACTTACAAAAACCGTGCAAGTTGGTCGACCTAAAAACGTTGCTGCAGCGAGTCGCCGTTCGTCGCGAACTGAACAACCAGATCTACGCGCTGAAATTAAGACTTGATCGCGTTGAAGGCCAACCCGAAATGATTGGCGAGCATCGGCACATGCAACGCGTCAAAGCTCTTATTGAAAAGGTCGCACCAACGCAGTCGACCGTGTTGGTGCTCGGTGAAACTGGCACTGGAAAAGAGCTCGCGGCACGAGCGGTTCACCTGCAAAGCCTTCGCGCAAACAAACCATTTGTCGCAATCAACTGCGGTGCTTTGCCCGAGAACTTAATCGAAAGCGAATTGTTCGGGCATCGCAAAGGCGCGTTCACAGGTGCTGACGATCACCGACAAGGACTATTCGAAGTCGCTGATGGCGGCACGCTATTTCTCGATGAAATTGGTGAGCTTCCGAAATCGACGCAATCTACGTTGCTGCGAGTGCTGGAAAGTGGCGAAATTCGGCGAGTCGGCGACAACGAACCTTTCAAGGTCGATGTGCGAATTGTCTGCGCGACTCATCGCGACCTCAACAAAATGGTCGCCGCTGGCGAGTTTCGCCAAGACCTGATGTATCGCATCAATACGTTTGAATTGCAGCTGCCACCTTTAAGAGATCGTCTCGATGACGTCCCCCAGCTCGCACAAAATCTGCTGGCTCGGCATCGCCCGAACGTGAGCGACGATCCGGCGGCACTGCCGCGCTATTTCGACAGTTCCGCGATCAAGTTGCTTCAATCGCATTCATGGCCGGGTAATATTCGCGAACTGGCGAACGTGATCGAGCACGCTTCGATTCTGGCAAGCCGACTGCCGATCAGTGCCATTGATCTGCCGCGTCATTTTTCCAGATCGCCATCCGCGAATTTGCCACAAACTACGCCCGGACAATCCTTGCGTGAGATTGAAATGCAAACCATTTATGCGACACTTGATCGCTGCAACGGAAACAAAACGGCTGCCGCTCAGCAATTGGGAGTCAGTTTGAAAACGTTGTACAACAAACTCAATAGCGACGAACCATTTCGCAAAGCTGGTTAGGAACTGTTCCGTAGGTTGGACATTCTTGTCCGACCGCTTTGCCGCGTCGGACAGGAATGTCCAACGAACTTAATTTTCAGCAAGTCATTTCAAGTCCATGGAACCAACGCTTCGCCAAGTTCTCTCCCGGTATGACTTGCCTGCGATAGCACAGATTCAACCCCTCGGTTCCGCCGGTGGTTTCAGTGGGGCACGACTTTGGAAGATCAACACCAACTTGGGCGACTTCTGTCTTCGCCGCTGGCCGACACCGCATCCCGACGCGGATCAATTGAGCTGGATTCACCGCGTGATTCGCCATGCCTATCACAACGACTGTCCGTTTCTGGCCGCGCCGCGTTTGACAATCGGTGGTGATTCATTTGTGCGATATCAAGGTTCTTTTTGGGAAGTCTCTCGTTGGATGTCTGGCATCGCAAACTTTTCAGAGGATGGAAACGAAACTCGCCTCGAAAACATGATGCGAGCGTTGGCTCGGTACCACCATTCAGCCGCCCAAGTTAGTCTGGATTTCCGCCCGTCGTCCAGTTTGAAATTTCGTATCGAACAATTGGAGAAACTTCCTCGAACGGTTCAGCAGTTGGCAAGTGTGCCTTTACATTCTATCGGGCCGTTTGAAATACGTGATGAGATCGAGTCACTTCGGCAAACCATTTTGAGAAATGCTGATTCAACCGGCAAGCGAATTCTGGAGTCGCTTCGCCCACTGGCCGAAGTTGTTTTTCCAGTGCAACCAATCCTGCGCGACATCTGGCACGACCATGTATTGTTTACCGGTAACGAAGTCACCGGCATGGTTGATTTTGGGGCGATGCAGATGGACAACATCGCGTTTGACATTTCTCGCCTGTTGGGCAGTACGATTGCCGATGCGACCACGCGATGGCCGTTGGCGTTAGAAATTTATTCTCAGTCGCGACCACTGATGGAATTAGAAACGGCTTTGATTCCACTACTCGATCAAACTACTGTTCTACTTGGCAGCGTTAATTGGTTGAACTGGATTTGCCTTGAACGAAAGCCATTCGAGGATTGGTCGTCGGTCAGGACTCGACTGGCTTTCTTACGCCAGCGATTGAGCCATCTGATGCAGTGACCCAAAAGGTGCTTATCTGCGATTTTTTGTTATCGAACCGATACCGCTAAATCGTTTTGATGGCAGCAGGCATTTCTCTGTGGCATAGTTTGCGTTCGGATGTAAAAGGCTGTTTTTTGTGTAAGACATTGAAAAAACCAAGGTGAAATGGCACACTACGCAACTGCCGCTTTTCCGTTCGTTTTTTTCCCACAATATTTTTTGTTTGGCTTGCTGGCTGCTATTTGACCTCCCAACAACCGACGACCGGTTGAAAAAAACCTTAAACCAAAACTTTCAGGGAGAGCCAGATGAAGACGACCTTTAACATGACCGTTGCCGTTATCGCTACTATTTTCACAATCGCTACTTCGGCATCCGCCCAAGTATCCGGAAACTTTGGTGGATTTCAATCCAATGAGATCCAGCAATTTCAAACTCAACCGCAAATCGAACTGACCCCGCCTTACACTTACGCTCAAGGCAATGCAGCGCAGCCTCAAGCGATTCAACAAGAGTACTACGTTCCGCCAGTTGAGGTCGTTCCACCGACTTGCGATTACCTTCCGAAACTCGAGTTCGACGGACGCGAGATCCACGGCGTCGGCATGCAAGTTGTGCAAGTCAAGCGTGGCGGTGTTGCCGAGCAAATCGGACTGGAAGCCGGAGACATCATCGTCCGCATTGATGGTCGTCGCATCAGCTGTGTCAACGATTACAAAAACGCTTTGGCGCGTGCTGCGATGTACGGCAACGGTCACGTTGATTTGGTCGTCCGTAATATCCGCTACCGTCCTGGTTGCACTGTAAACCGTGAGTTCGTCTCACTTCATGCCGACTTGCCACAACGATGTTTCATGCCAACTCCTTCCGTTGTCGCGGGTCTATAAATCTTACTCGTATGATCTGCGAAGCGCACAATCCACCAAACTGAAACGTTTTCCAAAACATTCCATAGCCGCTCGATTATCGAGCGGCTTTTTTTGTGCCACGAAATTGACGCCAAAAAACGAAAATTGCCCATGAAGCAATGCAGGCTTACAGTAGAATATGGTCTTAGGAATATTCCACTTTAGCACCCGAATCCACTTTCTGCACTGCAGAGCAAATTCAACCAACATGAAATTGATAATCTCCATGAATTCATTTCGAATTTTTTCCATTACGACGCTTTCGCTTAGTGCTGTACTGACGATCGCTTGCCCGGCAGCCGCGATGAACGACGAAAGAATGCTGGACTTTACGAAAGGCGACACCATTCCCGTCGGTAGCAACCACGATTGGAACCTTGGCGCAACTGGCGCGCGAGGATGGATGTTCAGTCACAAATTTACGACGACTTCAGCGCGGCAGATTGTAATCACGAAGGTTGACGCGGACTCTCCGGCTGACGGCCCACTTGAAGTCGGCGATGTCATACTAGGTGTTGGAGTTGAGCGTTTTTCTTATGACCCGCGCACCGAATTTGGCAAAGCTCTGACGACGGCCGAATCGGAATCCGGCGGAGGAAAATTGTCGCTGATTCGGTGGCGAAAGGGGAAAGAAGAAACGGTGGTGATCATGTTGCCCGTTATGGGCAGCTACAGCGCCACTGCCCCCTATGATTGCCCGAAATCAAAACGCATCTTGGAGCAAGGCTGCGAGGTGCTGGCGAAGCGAATTGCCGAACCAAATTATCGAGCCAATCCGATCACGCGGTCGCTGAATGCGCTCGCGCTGCTGGCCAGCGGAAACCCCGATTATCTTCCACTGGTGAAGCGGGAGGCGAAATGGGCGTCAGGTTATTCGGCCAATGCAATGCAAACATGGTACTACGGCTACGTTATCACGTTGCTGGCGGAATACCAGATGGCGACCGGCGATCAATCGTTCATGCCCGACATGCGGCGACTGGCGTTGGAGGCGGCGAAAGGCCAAAGCATCGTCGGGTCTTGGGGGCATGGATTCGCCGAAGCCGATGGACGATTGGGCGGATACGGAATGATGAACGCACCTGGGTTGCCGCTGACTCTTTCGTTGACGATGGCGCGGGCCGCGGGTGTTAAAGATTCCGAAATCGATCAAGCGATCGAGCGAAGTGCACGTCTCATTCGTTTCTATGCGGGCAAAGGCGCGATCCCCTATGGCGATCATGTTCCTTGGACGGAAACTCACGAAGACAATGGCAAGTGCGGCATGGCGGCGCTAATGTTTTCATTTCTGAATGAACCCGACAAGGCCGAGTTCTTTTCCCGCATGAGTGTTGCGTCGCATGGAGCCGAGCGAGACGGCGGCCACACGGGAAATTTTTTCAACGTGCTCTGGTCGCTGCCTGCGGTGTCGCTGTCTGGGCCACATGCCTCCGGTGCTTGGATGGAGGAATTTGGCGGATGGTATTTTGATCTCGCTCGACGTGCTGACGGAACGTTTGTCCATCTCGGGCCGCCAGAAGAGAAAAACGATTCGTATGCCGACTGGGATTGCACCGGGGCTTATTTGTTGGCCTATGCCTTGCCACTAAAGAAAATCTATTTGACAGGCAAGCGACCTAACATCATTCCACAAATTGATGCCGCAGAAGCAAGTCGCTTGATTGCAGATGGTCGTGGCTGGAACAATAATGATCGGTTCAGTTACTACGATAAACTTGATCAAAAAGAACTGCTTGAGCGACTGAGCAGTTGGTCGCCAATCGTTCGTGAGCGCGCCGCGATGGCGATTTCGCGTCAGCAGGAAAAACCAGTCCCGGCGTTGATCGAATTGCTTCAATCTTCGCGTTTAGAATCTCGCTATGGTGCTTGCCAAGCGTTGGCGATGCTGAAAAAAGCAGCCGCTCCCGCCGTCCCCGAATTGGAAAAATGTCTTGAAGAAGAGGATTTGTGGTTGCGAATCGAAGCCGCCGAAGCACTGGTCGGAATTGGCGAGCCTGCCGCGCAGACGATCCCTCGGTTGCTGGAATTGTTGGCGGAAGTCGATTTGGCGAACGATCCACGTGGAATGCAGCAGCGATACTTTTGTTTTGCCTTGTTCGACTCACGAGACGGAGCACTCATCCGCTCACTTCAGGAGGTTGATCGAGAATCGCTCTTTAAAGCCGTCCGCGCGGGTCTGCTGAATGAAGACGGTCGAGCACGAGGTTCCATCGGTTCAGTTTACAAACGACTTTCCAAAGAAGATATCGAACCACTTCTGCCAGCAATCCACCAAGCAGTTATCGAACCGGCACCCAGCGGCATCATGTTCGCTGACCAAATTCGCGTGGAAGGGATTAGTATTCTGGCCAGTCATCACATCGAAGAAGGTATGCAGGCTGGAGTTGACTACATCCGATCTCAAAACAAATGGGCCAGCGAAAAACGCACACCTGAGTTGCTGGGGTATTTACTGCAATACGGCAGCCATATGAAACCGCTGATTCCCGAGCTAGAAAAGATTGCTGCAGAATTCGAAGCCGGCGAAGAAAATTTCCCAAAGAAACTAAGTCTCGAAAAGGCCGCCGCAGTTCGAGAGGCGATCCGCAAAGTCGAAGCCTCTCAAGATCAGCCGGAGTTGAGTTCAATTAATGCAGAGTGAAAAACGGGAAAGTTGCCGCCCCAAACTCTGTCAGCAAAATTTCGAAAATTCTTACCAACCTAAATCGACAGGAATATCCTCATATGTCGCCTGACAAAATCATCTCCACCAAACATTTCTCACGTCGTCGATTTCTGCAAGGAGTTGGCGCTTCTGCTGCGGCAACGTTGCTACCATTCTCTCACAGCCAAGCCGCTCGTTTTCTGTCGCCCAACGATCGGCCTGTCTTCGCCACCATCGGCCTACGCAATCAAGGCTGGCACATCACTCAA
>JBGSKR010000521.1:0-6559 GCA_041741135.1 Mariniblastus sp. | reverse complement strand
GCTGACTGCTTGTGAAAACGGATATGGAAAACGAACGCCGTTCGGCCCCAACGGTGCTGTAGATCCTAGTTCGAAACCCATCGATGACGCCGCCGAAGCAAGTGATGCGGATGCAACTGGCGAAGTCGAAGCTCCAGAATCGGACGACGAATCGTCCGATTCAAATGGTTCCAGCAGTAGTCGCTATCGAGTTCAAAATCGTGGTGGTGGTGGTGTGCGTGATATCAAGACCACAAAGCGCAATGGCAAGGTGATCGGAATCAAAGCTGTGAATGATGACGATCAATTGTTGCTGATGACCTCTGGCGGAAAAATTCAGCGAATACGCTGCAAGGATATCAATGTCATTGGTCGCAACACGCAAGGTGTGCGGATCATGGGACTTGATGGCGATGACACGCTCGCGCAGATCGCGTTGGTGCCTCGCGATGAAGTCGATGACGGTTTCGATGATGACGAAATCGTTTCCGATGGCGATGATGGATTGGGTGATGCGACCGTTAGTTCGGAAGTTGATTCGGCACCACGAGTCGATTCCGAATCTGACGATCAGACTGCATCCGAAATGGATTCGAATAATGAAGAAGATGTGTGACCGTTCACGGATTGTAGCCGGACTCGTGAGAGTTCGGAAATTTACCGAGCAGATAAAACCGAAGTCTCACGACTTCGGCTACGAACTTCGTCGATCCGCGACCTTTTTCGAGATCACCGTGAACGGTTACGAAAATACTTAGGTGGGGTCTTCGTTTTCATTTGCGACTACCGATTTCAAAACCCAGTCTAAATATCCAGCGCTGCCATACGTGATGGGCGTGGCGATGATTTCTGGCTCATCGTAATGATGGATTTGTCGAATCAGGATTTCCACTGCGGCGTACAGGCGTTCATCGGTTTTGATTAAGCACATCCATTCGCTGGATTCTTCAATGGTTTCCCGCCAGCGGTAGATGCTGGTGAGTGGGCCGAGAATCTGACAACAGGCGGCCAGTCGCTCGTCGATTAACCGTTTTGCGATTTCTTCGAGTTCGTTTCGGTCGTCGCTAGTGGTGGTGATTTGAATGCGAGTCATCGTTAGGTTCTAAATGGCTAGAAAATTTTCAAGTTGTGGTCCTTCGCTGACGGGTTCGGGTTAGGAAGTCAGGATTTTGTTTCAGGGGACTTCGGTATTCTCGACCTCAATGGCGTTTTGATAGCAGTATTCGAACAACGCTGTCCATTCGGCGACTGCGATCACTTTCGCCGCTTCGCTAAGATTTCCGGAGCGGATTTCTCGCTGGCAGCGGTCGACGAACTTCGAGGGATTCCAACTCTCGCCTGTCATCGTTTCGATCTCGGCATCGATTGGGTGGTTACCGGCATTTCTGTACCAATATTTCGCATTGGAAAAATCGCCTTCCAGCCGGTGCATGATCGCGTGCCAGTAACTTCCTTCCGACGTGTGAATCGATTGACTGATTTCATGGGACTCGTCGAGGCAATGATGCAGCAACCCCAATCCCGAAAGGCACCACTTGGCAAGATTCATATCGCGGATCGGTTGGCTGAAAAGATCCGTTGGTTTGAGCGTGGCCAATTTTTTTCGCGCAACGACGTCCGCTTCATCCGTCGCATAAGCCGCGAAAACGGAATCCGACAATAGTTCGCGGACGTTATCGGGCAGTTTGAGTTTGGCAGCTATGTTCATCGAATTGATCGTTGGGTTTGAGAAATATTCGTGGACGCTCTGGGAGGCTTGCGGGCGGGACGCCCGTCCAACACGCAATGACTCCTGCGTAGCCGCTTGCTAGCAGCATTCTAGCAACTTTTCACAAAGCTTGGATTTCCAATTGCTGTCACATTTGTCTTGTTGCGCAAACCAAGCCTATCTATACTCCGCCACCCTTTTTGTCCAAATGAACCCATTTTCGCAAATTGAGTTAAAGTTTGAATCTTCGCCGATCTTCGATTCGATCGACCGAGGCTGCGCATCGATGCAGTCAGCGAAGATACTACGCGCCCTTGATGGCGGCCATTTCACGGCGACGTTTGTTGGTCGGCTTGTGGATGATGGTCGCGTTATATGCGACTTCCAGCTCTGCTGAAGAGTTCACTTTCCCACGTCCCAATTCTGCGCATTCGATCTCTGTCTCCGCCTCGACCATCACTCGCTGGACCGTCGGCCACTACGAAGTTCTGCATCTGAACGGGAATGTGCGCATTCAGCAACAATCGCTGGTTGCTTCAGGAGCAGAAGCGATTCTGTGGGTCGAAACGCCCGATGCAAATGCGATCGATCGTGATGACAACAGCTTCGGTAACGAACACAAGATCATCGCTTATCTTGAGAATCAAGTCGTGATTGAACTGCCGCGAAGCGGAGAAGCCCATCGCGCCACGGGCGTCGCGACCGATCGCATCGTTGATGAGCGTTGGTTGGGAAGATTTTTTACGGCAGCGACCGTCGATTTGGATCGAAGTATCGAACCGCTAGGAGATCGACTTCCGCCAGAAATTTTTGCTCGCGCTCAGGCCATGTTGGCCAGCGGAACCACGACCAGCGTTCAGCCGACGGGGTTCGTGGCTCCACAGCAATGGGTTGTGTCTCCGCAAACGGGAGCACTTCAACAAATCCAACCGAGCGCTCCATCAGTACCAAACGGAATTCCGACAGCGGTTCAACCCGTTCCCGTCGCTGACCCGTATCAAGTAAATCGTGGACAGTTGCCCGACGAGTTTTCAGGAAACGCGCTCAATGGCATCAACAACAATGACGTCGGTGCAAGTCTTTCTGACAGTTCAGGATCGCCTTTCGCGGTACAGATTTCTGGGCGAACGGCCGGTTCGGATTTGAATCTGAAATCATTCACCAATCCGCAGAATCCCAACGAACGAGTTTCGATTGGTGTGGGTGGATTCCGGATCATGATCGACAGTCCGCTGTTGGATTCTTTACCTCAGCTTCAAGACGACGGCGACCGGCGCATCACTTTGCTGGCGGACAATGTTGTGCAGTGGAATGTGACTCTGCCCGACGGTACTCAATCGCGTCAATTCTATCTGGAAGGAAATGTGATTTTTGCTAAAGGCCGTCGAACGATTTACGCGGAGCGCATGTTCTATGATGTGGATCGGCAGCGCGGCACGATCCTTGATGCGGAAGTTCTCACGCCAGTGCCCGAGTATCAGGGTTTGGTGCGACTGAAGGCGAAAGTGGTGCAACAAGTCGACGCGAATAATCTTCAAGCTTTTGGGAGTTCGTTCACCTCGTCTCGATTGGGCGTTCCGAGCTATTGGTTGCAATCAGATCAGATCTCGCTGACTCGTGAACCGGTCAACCAAATTGATGCAAATTCGTACAGCCCCGTCATTGATCCTGCGACGGGCCAGCGAGCGACTGAGGATGAATATTTTGTTGAAAGCAACGCGAACCGCGTTTATGTCGGTGGAGTCCCCGTGTTTGCTTGGCCTCGATTTCGCAGCAGTCTGAGCGATCCCTCGACATACTTGGAAGAGTTCAGTGTCAACAACGATCAGAATTTTGGTTTTCAAGTTCGAACGGGTTGGGACTTGTATCAACTGTTGGGTTGGGAAAAACCGGCTGAGCGTACTCGATGGATAGGAAGCTTGGATTACCTAAGCGACCGAGGCATCGGCTATGGCACGGAGTTCGGCTATCAGCGTAATGAGCTTTTCGGCGTGCCGGGAATCATCAGCGGCGATTACGAAAGCTGGTTTATCAACGACGATGGTTTAGATTTTCTTGGGCTTGATCGAATGGGGTTGGTGCCCGAAGAAGAGCGACGCGGTCGCATTCGCGGTCGCCATCGTCATCAATTCGCTCCAGGTTATGAGTTGAAAGCAGAAGTCGGTTATATCACCGATCGAAATTTTCTCGAGCAGTACTACGAGCGAGAATGGGATACCGATAAAGACGCGACGACCGGACTTTGGTTGTCGCGAAATGTCGGCACCAGCAGTTACAACTTAATTGCTGATTTTCAAGTCAATGATTTCTTTACGCAGACCAGTTGGTTGCCGCGTCTCGACCATTTCTTGTTGGGGCAACCGCTGGCCAATGGTCGCGCGGTGTGGCATGGTCATTCTCATGCTGGCTTTGCGAAATTACGAGCCGCCAAAGCTCCCATCTCGGCGACGGAGTTGTTAAAGTTTGATCCGCTACCTTACGAAGCCGACGTCGACGGATTCCGAGTGGGAACTAGGCAGGAGCTTGATTTCCCGTTGCAAGTTGGGCCGATGAAGTTTGTGCCGTATCTGTTAGGCGATGTCACGTTTTGGCAAGAAGATATCACCGGAGCTGATTTGCTCCGAGCGTATGGTCAGACGGGGATTCGCGCGAGTCTGCCGTTTTGGAAAGCTGATCCGACGATTCAAAGCACGTTGTGGAACGTAAACGGATTGACTCACAAGGTGACCTTGGACATGGATGCGTTCATGGCCGATGCGTCGCAAAACATGGATGAGCTCGCGCTTTATGATCCACTCGATGATGACGCTCAGGAGCATTTTCGGCGTCGGTTTGCGTTTGATACTTTCGGAATTATTCCAGGTGGCGACATACCCGAGCGGTTTGATGCGAGGTATTTTGCGCTGCGTTCAGGAATGCAAAGCAACGTGACGGCTCCGTCGCTGGAGATTGCTGAAGATCTGACGCTGGTAAAATTCGGTGTGCGGCAGCGGTGGCAAACGAAGCGAGGATTGCCGGGCGACGAGCGCGTAATCGACTGGATTACTTTTGATACTCAAGCCACATTGTTTCCGGAGGCCGATCGAGATAATTCAGGTGCCGATCTGGGAATGTTCGATTACGATTTCCGCTGGAATGTGGGCAATCGGTTTTCGCTGGTATCCGATGGTTTTTTTGACTTCTTTTCGCAAGGTCTGCGGACGGCGAGTTTTGGAACCAACTACGGCAGTCCGGAAATCGGAAACGTTTATTTGGGATACCGAATGATCGAAGGCCCTATCAGCAGTAATATTGTGACGGCAGATTTGACGTATCGAATGAGTGACAAATGGGGCGTGAACGCAGGCGGGCAAGTCGATTTTGGTGATACGGGTTCGATCGGACAATCGCTCAGCATGATCTATATCGGCGAATCATTCTTGTGGCGGATCGGGGCCAACTACGATGTGAGTCGCGACAATCTTGGACTCCGGTTTGGATTCGAACCGCGCTTTACGCCACGTCCAAGATTGTTCCGTCCCGGCGGCGTCGCCTTGCCTCCGGCAAGTTCGCGATATTTGGAATAATAAAGAGTACGAAGATGAAGTCGCCACAACCGAGGAATCGAAATTGGTTTTCAAAATTTGGGTTTGCGATGTCAGGAATTCAATTTGCGATTCGTGATCAGTCAAGCTTCCGCATACACTTGCCGTGTGCGCTGGCGGTGATTGGGTTAGGTTGGTTCTTGCGTTTGGATTTGTGTTCGTTCGGATTACTGCTGGTTTGCGTCGGAATGGTGATCGCGGCAGAGTTGCTGAACACGAGCATCGAGTACCTTGCACGAGCCATCACCGATCAGCAAGATGAAAATGTGCGACGAGCGCTTGATGTGGCCAGCGGAGCCGTATTGATGATCAGTTTGTTCGCTGCCGTGGTCGGTAGCATGATTCTGTTGCCAGCGCTGTGGGCGGCATACACTGGATCAGCACTAGAATAAGTACGATGGACATTCCTGTCCGTCGCGCGCGAGTTGCTCGGACAAGAATGTCCAAGCTACCGATGGGTGATTTTCGGACGGCGGAGCCATCGATGTAGCGTGTTACAAGGCAAAGCCTTGTCGGGAGAGTCGAGGCATCAGCTACTAGCTTATGATCCGAATAAACACAGGTTGGGAGCCTATGCCACACATGTCTAACGCTTCAGCGTGGCCTCGGCGCGGGCTTCTTTGAGGGCGGCGGCTTCGCGTGTTAGCTTGAACTCTGGGCCCTTGACGAAGTACTGCACGTCGTCTTGGAGGAAGTAAGCGCTGGGGAGCGTTTGCCCGCCAACACTCGATTGACATCCGGTCGAAGCCACAGCGGTTAACATGGCCGCTCCGCACAAAACGAGTCTTAGTGTTGGGTTTTTCATTCGATTGTACATCGCAAGTTGGGCTCCATATTTCGGTTCCGCGTTATCCAGTCCTTGGGCGTTCACATCCACGGATAACCGTCAAACAACTTATCGTCGTTGCAAGCGTTCAACTTTGACACAATTTCCGAAAAATGGTTTTTGGAACCGGTTTTTGGTAGAATGGATGATTCGCTAATCAAATCCACTTGAGGATCAACATGAGTCAACGAAATTTTGTTTCTGGTTTGCTGGCGTTGGTAATGCTGAGTTTGCTAGCAGATAGCGCGTTTACGCAAACTCGCTCGCTTCCCAATCAGAATTATTACGCTCCCTTCACGGATTTTTACCAAGCCGATTATCGGTCGGCGGTAAGAGATTTTGAGCGTGGCGGTCGTACAGCGTATCAAATGGGAACGCAGCGGTATTTGGATTCGATCTGCTATTGGACGATGACCGCTGAGTGCTATTACCATACCGGCAATTATGCCGATGCGATTCGCT
>JBGSKR010000520.1:0-3288 GCA_041741135.1 Mariniblastus sp. | reverse complement strand
GGCGAGCAGGACCTGATTTAATTGTTTTCCAGTGGTGCGTTTTCATAGAAGTCTTTGACGATCAACGGAGCAAATCGGGAGTGAGAACTGAATAATCATCAAACAGCAGTTTGTATGCCAATCCGGTTGCGTAAAATTTGGCAACTAGGCAAAGCAAGCAAATGAATCTGAAAAAAAGTATGATTATGGATGAAACGAATGTCAAGCTTTTGGTTACTGTTCGATGTCTATGCCACCGCGCCCAGAAGAGATAGTTTTTGGATGTTTATTCTTTCAATCAAGGCCCACGGTTTGATTTTGGCGTAGCTCACACCGACTATCCCATAGCCTGCATTTTGGGAGCAGTTCTTTTACATTAGAGGAAATCAATGTGCGGCTGAAGCTTCCGTTCCTAGCCGTCAGTCGAGACGCCAGCAGTTGAGTTCATCAAAACAATTTCTGAGTTTGATCCAAGTTTTTGAGAATTGGTTGTTCTTTTTGTTTGTTGTTGTCTGCATCCGCTGAGAAATTCGAATGGGAGGGTTATGACCGTGTTAACGGAAATGACTTATCCGTGGGATCACGTCGAGATCGAACTAGCAGTTTCTCGTGGACTGTCCGTTAGGGCAACCTAGAATATTTTGTTCCCATTATTTCGCCTGACTCCAAATGTATGCGACCAGAATTATTCAAACAGTTTGATGGACGACGCGTTCTCTTAACCGGTCACACGGGATTCAAGGGATCTTGGCTTGCTCTTTGGTTGCGCCGTTTGGGCGCCGAGGTGGTCGGCGTCGCAGAAGCGCCACCGACCGATCCGAGCCATTTCGAAGTTGCTTCCGTCGAAAGCCAAATGAAGGCCAGCATCATCGGTGATATTCGCAACTACGAATGGCTGGCCGATATCGTTGCAGAATCGAAACCAGATTTGGTGATGCACCTCGCCGCCCAATCGGTGGTCAAAACGGGTTACGAAGATCCTCTACTGACATTCTCAACAAACGTGATGGGAACGGCAAATGTGCTAGAAGCGGTTCGCCAAACGAAACGCCGCTGTGCTGTGCTAGTCGTCGCAAGTGACAAGTGTTACGAAAATGTCGAACAAATTTGGGGCTATCGCGAATGCGATGCGTTGGGTGGCCGAGAACCCTATGGAGCCAGCAAAGGCGCTGCCGAACTGGTCGTTGAAACTTATCGAAATTCCTACTTTCCGAAGGATCGACTTGCTGATCATGGAGTTTGGCTGGCAAGCGTGCGAGCCGGCAACGTCATTGGTGGCGGTGACTGGACGTCGAATGCCTTGATTGCGGATACCATTAAATCGATCATGAAGCAAGAAGTGGTGAGGATTCGCAGTCCATTCGCCGTGCGGCCTTGGCAGCATGTGTTGCAATGCTTGGGTGGCTACCTAACCCTGTCAGCAAATTTATTGTTGGCCAAAAACCCTCAAATGTGCAGTGGTTGGAACATTGGCCCGAACCCTGGCAATGAGTTAACCGTTGCGCAAGTCGTGGATCGTTTCATTGAGCACTGGGGCAGCGGCGAGTGGCAAGATTGTAGTCATCCGAGCCACCCTCGCGAGGCCGGCATTCTCCGACTGTCGATTGACAAAGCGCTGGCCCACTTGGGTTGGCAGCCTTGTTGGGACGTGGATACGACACTTCAGAAAACCGTCGAGTGGTATCGTCGCTACTCCGAATCACCATCGCAAATGCACCAATTCAGCGTCGCTCAGATTGATGAATTTCAATCTCGCATGTTTGAAGTTGGCCGATCCAGCTATCAATGCAGTAACTTTTAGACAACTTCCATTTCACATTTGTATTTTCAGCCATGGCCAGAACCGATTTTAAAAACTTGAATTTGCTTGCTCCGCAATTTGAGCGTTCGCGGCAGATGCAACGTCGTGGTCATCAGATTATTCCGGGCGGTTGCCATACCTATGCGAAAGGCGACGACCAATTTCCGATGCTCTCTCCGGGTTACATTCAGCGCGGAAAGGGTTGTCACGTGTGGGACGTCGATGGCAATCGATACATCGAGTATGGGATGGGCTGCCGAGCGGTCTCGCTGGGACATGCTTTTGAACCGGTGGTTGAACGAGTCATCGCAGAACTCGCAAATGGATGCAATTTCACTCGTCCAGCAGCCATCGAAATCGAATGTGCCGAAGAATTGTTGTCGTTAATTCCGCATGCTGAAATGTGCAAATTTGCCAAAGACGGATCGAGTGCGACCACCGCTGCGATCAAACTAGCCCGAGCCAAAACAGGTCGCGACAAAGTCGCCGTTTGCAGTGATCATCCTTTTTTCTCAGTGGACGACTGGTTCATTGGCACGACAGAAATTTTTGCCGGAATCCCTCAATCCGTCAGAGATTTATCGGTGACGTTTCGCTACAACGACCCCGAAAGTTTGCGTCATGTCTTCAAGCAGTATCCCAATCAGATTGCCGCAGTCATTCTTGAACCAGCCAAGTATTCGGACCCGGAAGATTTCTTTTTGCATCGAGTGAAAGATATCTGCGAAGAGTTTGGCGCCGTGTTTATCCTCGATGAAATGATCACCGGATTTCGCTGGGCCAATGGGGGAGCGCAGGAATACTACAATATCCAGCCGCACCTTTCGACGTTTGGTAAAGCGCTTGCCAATGGGTTTTCCGTTTCCGCATTGGCCGGTGATCGGGACCTCATGCAATTGGGTGGACTGTATCACGATCAGCAGCGAGTGTTTTTGCTTTCCACCACTCACGGTGCGGAATCCCATGCCCTGGCGGCAGCCATCGCCACGATGCGTTTCTATCAAGATCATCCCGTTATTGAAACGCTGTTTCGGCAAGGCACAAAACTAAAGGCCGGAATCGACGAAGTCATCAAGAAACATAACGTCGTCGGTTTTGTTGAGATCATGGGTTTGCCTTGCAGCATGGTTTTCGCGACTCGAGATAGCAATGGTCAAGCATCGCAGGGATTTCGCACGCTGCTAATGCAAGAGCTAATCCGCCACGGCGTGCTCGGCCCTTCACTAGTCATCAGCTACTCTCATAGCGATGAAGACATTCGTGATACGGTCATTGCATTCGACAACGCCCTGTCGATCTATCGACAAGCGCTAGATATTGGATACGAAAATTTTCTGGTAGGTAGAACCACCCAAGTCGTGTATCGCGATTACAACGCTCCTGATTTTCAAAAGTTGGAGTGGTGACAAGATGGCGATTTCCTTACAGCAGCAACTCGAAAACAAACCGCAGACGAACGTCGGCCTCGCGATGCATCGCTCTATCGCGCAGTTGTTTCCCTACCATCG
>JBGSKR010000519.1:0-2822 GCA_041741135.1 Mariniblastus sp. | reverse complement strand
AGGGGGCGATTGTCCATTGCACTGGGCAAGCGGAAACCGTGCGACACCAGCGTTTCTTTGCGGCTGCGGTCACCGGCATACATCGCTCGGACTTGGGAAACGGTCACATGTGACTCATCGATAAACAACAGGAAATCATCGGGGAAAAAGTTGTACAGCGTTTCCGGTTCCTCGCCCGGCTTTCGACCAGCAAGATGGCGGCTGTAGTTTTCGATGCCGGGACAGTGACCAACGTGTTCGAGCATTTCGATATCGAAGCGAGTGCGCGCATTCAAACGCTGGGCCTCGAGCAACTTGCCTTCGTTCTGAAATTTCTCCAATTGCTCTTTGAGCTCTTGCCGGATTGATTTTACGGCTTCGGCAATTCGGGATTCCGAAGTCACAAAGTGCTTGGCCGGATAAATGAAAACGGAAGTCTGTGGAGAGATCGATTCACCCGTCAGCGGATTGATGATGCTGATCTGTTCGATGTCATCACCCCAAAACTCAATGCGATAGGCGAACTCTTCATACGATGGCCAGATTTCGACGGAGTCACCGCGCACGCGGAATTTAGATCGCTCGAAAGCGATGTCGTTTCGCTGATACTGAATATCGACGAACCTCGACAGCATGGTATCACGGTCGATCGTGTCACCGACTTTGATCGCGACCATCATCGATTTGTAATCCTCGGGCGAACCCAATCCGTAGATGCTGGAAACGCTGGCAATGATGATCACGTCTTTGCGACTGACGAGAGAACTGGTGGTTGCCAGTCGCAATCGGTCAATGTCCTCGTTGATCGAAGCGTCTTTTTCGATGTAGATGTCGCGTTGAGGAATGTAAGCTTCGGGTTGATAGTAGTCGTAATAGCTGACGAAATAATGCACCGCGTTGTGCGGAAAAAACTCTCTGAACTCGGAATAGAGTTGAGCCGCGAGAGTTTTGTTGTGAGAAATGATTAGCGTGGGTTTTTGGATTTGTTGAATCACGTTCGCCATCGTGAACGTTTTCCCAGAGCCGGTCACACCCATCAAGAGTTGATGCTTTTTACCTTGTTTGATCTGACGAACGAGCGTCTCGATGGCTTGAGGCTGATCGCCATTGGGCTGAAAGGGTGCGGTCAGTTGAAACATGAAACAGCCAAGCCGATGTTTGAGATGGAGCCGTAAGAAACGCGCACGAAGCAAAACGTTTGAAACAGCGCAAAGGCTTATTGTAAACTGCCTGCCGAGGCGGGCAAGGTCGAAGTCTGCTTGATCGATAGCAGATATGGCTTCATGCCTTGCAATTTCGATTCGCCAATTCCGGGAACGTCCATGATGGCTTCGAGTGTCGGAAAAGGCCCATGTTGCTCGCGATGTGCAATGATGGCCCGAGCGGTTTTCTCCCCGATGCCGGTGACCGCCACCAATTCCGGCCATTCTGCTGAGTTGATATCGATTTTGAATTCAGCCGACAGCGGATCGGCAGAGTCGATGTCGGCAATTCCGCCGGAAGTGAACGACTGATAGAAAAAATATCCGGCCATGAAAACGCCGATGAAGAAAACTCCTGCCGCGATCATGGGCTGATGTTCGGCGCTGAATAGAAGTCGATATCGCTGAAGCGAAACGCTTACTAATCGAAAAGACATTTTTGCGCTAACTAGGTTAGAAGATGATTGGGTTAGAAGATGTCGGAGGTCAGCCTCGTATTTTTTAACCCCAAATCAGCAAGAAACCAAGACTGTTTCACAAAATGCGACGGACAGGAATGTCCATCGTACTAAATTATTTCGCGTTCCACTCTTCCGGCGTGATAACGCCGTCGCTATTTTTATCTTTGGCGTAAAAAGAGGCCAGTTTTTCTTCATCCCATTCGTCAGCGAACTCGTGCATTTCGATTTGATTGTTTCCGTTTAAATCGAGACCAGAAAAATCAGTCCGACCGACCGTACTGCTGCGCGGGGCATCAGTCCGAGACCCGCTTGAGCTGGATTGCGAATCGCTGCTGGAGGACTTTGATTCTTCTTTGGGAAGAATCGCGATTAACAATTCCTCGGTCGAGACGAATCCGTCATTGTCGGTATCGGCGTTGCCTTCTGGTGGCCGGCGCATGCTTTTGATTTCTTCGGCGTTGAGTTTGCCATCTCCATCGGTATCGTATTTCTTTACCGCACCCTCAGCGAAGCCCCGGTATTTTTCTATCTCATCTTCGCGAACCGATTTGGAAGACGACAATGACGATGACGAATGGGAGGAATCCGATTTCGTGAAACCACCTTCAGATGAGGCGCCGAATTGACCGCGGTTCGAACTGCGGCTCGAGCTTCGACTTGAGTCGTCGCTCGAATCACGATCTGAATCGTCTTCGTCTTCGTCTCGATCACGCCAACTTCGTCGGTCGCGTCGTTCAAACTTTTGCTCGAACTCCTCCTTGGCCTGATAACGAAAAGCCAATTCGATCTTACTCATTCGCCCGTCTTGATTGGTGTCACTGACGCTAGGGGAAGGGTTCCAATCACCCCCTCTAATTTCTTCAGCATCCAAAATTCCATCGCGATTTCGGTCATATCGGTACAGTGCTTCCTCGACACGACGTCGAACGGATTCAGAAAAAGATTCGTAATCAATTTCGCTTTCGATAGAGCCAAACGTGGGAACAGGAACAGCAACGCCGCTAAAACTGGGAACTTTCTGGTTTGCTTTCAAATCCGCCGCGCTACCAGCAGCTGCTGATTTACTCTCGTCGCTGTCGGTAGACTTCGCGCCGATCATTTTTAAAACGTCATCGATGCGAATCGATTTAGTGATATCAACGCCGAGCCGTTCAAGGTAACGGCCACTGCGGCCTTCCAT
>JBGSKR010000518.1:0-3809 GCA_041741135.1 Mariniblastus sp. | reverse complement strand
GAGACAAGCGATCAGCAATGAAATCGAACGTGGGCAATCGGAAAAACTTGACATGTGACAAGACAGGTTGATGGTGAACTGATTCAATAATTTGCATTCTAACAAACATCAGCAGTTAACGAAGTCGAATTTACCAATCCTGGTCAATCGTTAAAGTATTGCCCCGAAGAAATTATCCGGATTTCGTTTCAAAAATCGGAAACTCAATTCGAAAGCTTCAAGGAAGGCCCACACCTCACCCCGTGAATATTCTTTGTTGAGGGGGATTGAGAAGTCACGCTGAAGTTTGATAATAGTTTTCAATGACTCAATTCCGACCCTGTATCGATCTTCACCAAGGTGCTGTCAAGCAAATTGTTGGCGGTAGCCTGCGTGATTCAAAGGACGATATCGTCGAGAACTTTGTCTCAGAAAAACCAGCCGCTTTCTACGCCAGCTTGTATGCCGCTGACGAGCTATTGGGCGGTCATCTGATAAAGCTCGGCCCCGGAAATGACGAAGCCGCGCTCGAAGCGTTGTCCGCCTACCCAGGCGGTTTACAAATTGGCGGCGGCATCACGATTGATAACGCTCCAGTTTGGCTCGAAGCCGGAGCTAGCCATGTAATCGTGACTTCATGGTTGTTCGACGAATCCGGTCAGTTTCAGCTTGACCGTCTTAAGCAGCTCTCAAGTGAAATTGGCATCAAGCGTTTGGTGGTCGATTTGAGTTGCCGCCGCGAGGGAGCCGGATGGGTGGTGGCAATGAATCGCTGGCAAACGAAAACCAGTTTGTCGATTGATTCGAAGACACTTGATATGCTGGCTGATTTTGCGGACGAATATTTAATTCACGCGGCCGATGTCGAAGGCTTGTGTAACGGAATTGATGAAGAACTGGTGAGGTTAATGGGTGATTGGGGCGGGATTCCGATGACCTACGCAGGAGGAGCGTCAAGCATCAGCGACTTGCAACGAGTCTCGGACTTGAGTCAAGGCAAAGTCGATCTCACCATTGGAACTGCTCTCGACATTTTCGGTGGGACCGGCGTCCGCTATGCCGACGCTGTTGCCTGGAATCGAAATCTTCCACCGGTTAAGTAAAACATTTTCCATACGCTTGCGCCGCATGGTTCCTGCTTTGTGCTGAGGCTAACAAGTTAAAAGACGCAAACCTAGCAAAACATTGAACGATCAGCCCAGCGGGGCGACCCGTTTTTATAGATGAATAGCCATGCTCGCACCGAGCGAAAGGTTGGTTTCTACTCAAGCTCTCTTTTAAGACTAGTGACGCTGACGTGTCACCCAACAAGTTTGTAATTCTTTGCATTGAACTTTCAGGTTATAATTGCAATCATGGACTCTCAACATTTAGCCAATCTCGTTCGCGAACAATCGCTTGACGTTTTCGAAAGGATGTTTCGAGCCGTGGAACTTGTACAAGAACGATTGAATCGCGCGTGTAACGCTTTGCGAGCGGCGAAAGTTCCCTATGCCGTGATTGGCGGAAATGCGGTTGCGGCTTGGGTGGCAACGATCGATGATGGCGCGGTGCGCAATACTCGCGATGTTGATCTGCTGCTCACCGAAGAAGATTTGCCAGTGGCCACAGAAGCATTACAGTCCGTGGGTTTTTACCGCACATTGGTAATGGGCACCGTTGTATTTCTTGACGGCCCTCAAGGAAAACCGAGTCAAGGTTTACATATCTTGTTGGCTGGTCAGAAGGTCAAGTCCGAGTACGTGAGTGCGACTCCAAGTATCGATCGGGCGGTCGAGATCAATGAAAAACGTATCGTTAACTTGGATGCTTTGGTGGAGATGAAACTGAACAGTTATCGCGACAAAGATCGAACCCATTTGCGAGACATGATCCATATCGGCTTGATCGACGAGACGTGGCCCCTTCGCTTCCCTCCGCAGCTCGGCCAGCGACTGCAAGCTTTGCTCGATGATCCGGAAGGTTAGCTAGAATTAACAAGCGATTTGCGATTAATGATTCACCAATTAATCGATGGGGGAAGTTTTATTCGCCCGGAAAGGCATGATAGAAGTCGCGTTGCTTTACTACGTCGACGGAAACATCAAACAGCTCGCTGAGATTTTCGCTTGTCAGGACGGATTCCTTTTCGCCGTCGCGAAAAATGGTTCCCTTTTTCAATAGCACCACTCGTTTGATTTCTGGCGGGATTTCGTGGATGTGATGCGTCACCAAGATCACCGTCGTTCCGCCGCGAATCAATTGCCGCATCGTTTCGAGATACTGAAACATGGCAGCTAAATCGAGCCCCGAAGTCGGTTCGTCAAAAACAAGAGCGCGAGGATTGTTGACCAGCGCGCGGCCGAGCAAACATCGCCGCTGCTCGCCAGTCGAGAGCGTGGCAAAAGGTCGGTCACGCAAATCTGCAATACCGAGTTCTACAAGAACTCGCTCGACGGCGTCTCTTTGTTGAACGGTCACGGATTGATGATCGTAGCGTCCGACGCTGGAAAAAAATCCTGACAGCACGACCGTCCGTGCCAGCACATGGCGGTGATAGTTTTGTTGCAGTTCCGCTGAGACGACGCCCAGTTGATTGCGTAAATCCCACACGTTCCAGCGCCGCTGCTGCATGATTTCGACGAAGCTGTCGTCGCTTTTCTTGCCACAATCTACTGGGTAAATCTCGCGAGAGATGAGCTTCATCAATGTCGACTTGCCAGCACCGTTCGGCCCCACGATTGCCGTGCTACTGCCAGCTTCAACGACGAGATTCACCCCATCAAAAACACGAGTCTGACCGCGATAGGCGGTGGTGTTGTGAAGTTTTAATATCTGCATGGGTGCAATGCTGGGATTCTTCGAGAAACGTTCTCTGAAGAAGACAAGAAAGAGGCGTCGGTGGGAGTCGAACCCACGATGGCGGATTTGCAATCCGCTGCCTTAGCCACTTGGCTACGACGCCGTTCAAGAAAGTTAACAAGTAAACGGACAATCTCGACCAAATCTGCTTGAGACTTTATCGGAAGCGATTTTAACGGTCAAGAGGGATAGGCAAAATGAAACGTTAAGTTGAAGTTATCGGCGACCGGGAACGCGGACTTGAAAGTCCTTTCGCTGGGCACGGAGAAATGGTCAGAGTCATCGGATTGCTCATGGAAATGAAACGCTTTGCACAATCCTCAAAATCAGAACCTTGACGCTAATCAATCGTCGGAAGAATCCAGCAACGAACTTTAAAATTGTTTCGCGGACGCTACCAAATTCGGATACGCTCCACTGGCGGCTTATAAAGCGCATCCCCAGGTTGAACGTTAAAAGCTTCATGGAAGGCATCTATATTCGTTACCGGTCCGTTGGTTCGGTATTGCGAGGGTGAATGAGGGTCGGTCAGCAAACGCTTGATCATTTCCGCATCGCGATACTTGCGCTGCCAGACTCGGCTCCAACCAACGAAGAACAATTGATCGGCGTTCCAGCCAGCGACGAGCTCGGGAGTCTCAGAACTGATCGCAATTTTAAGCGCCCGATGGGAGACAGTTAATCCGGAAAGATCAGCGATGTTTTCGCCTAGCGTTAATTCGCCGTTAAGCGTTTTACCAGGCAACGGCTCGTAATTGGCAAATTGAGCAATCAACTGTTTTGACAATTTATTGAAAGCTAATTCGTCGGCTTCACTCCACCAATTTACCATGTTCCCGTCGCCGTCATATCGTCGGCCTTGGTCGTCGAAGCCGTGGCTGATTTCATGTCCGATGACAGCACCGATTCCACCATAATTTAGCGCGTCCGGTGCATCCATGCTGAAGAACGGAGCTTGCAGAATTGCCGCTGGAAATACGATCTCATTC
>JBGSKR010000517.1:0-6768 GCA_041741135.1 Mariniblastus sp. | reverse complement strand
ATACTCAGCGGGGCTACGGTGCGCTGGGTGGACTGTGAACCCGATTCTTGCCAACGAGTTTATTTCGCCAATCACACCAGCCATCTCGATGCGTTGGTGTTGTGGTCGTCGCTACCCAAGTCGATTCGGATCTTGACTCGCCCAGTTGCCGCGGCAGATTATTGGAATGGCGGGCCGGTGCGACGTTACATGGCGTCGGCATTTAATGCGCTGCTGATTGATCGAAAGAAGATCAAGGTTCACAACAGCCCCATCGATATCATGTTAGAAGAAATCGGGACGACGCAATCGCTGATTGTGTTTCCCGAAGGAAGTCGAAATCCCTCGGGCGAGTTGCAGGAATTTAAGAGCGGACTGTTTTATCTGGCCAAAAAGCGACCTGACCTTGAGTTGATGCCGGTTTATATTGACAATGTTAACCGTGTGATGCCCAAAGGAGAATTCCTGCCGGTGCCGTTGCTCAGTTGTATCTCAATTGGCGCTCCGATTTGGCTGGAATCAGGGGAAACCAAAGCTGAATTCCTGACCCGAGCACGGCAAGCCGTGATAGACTTGAAGTCCCGCTAGTTGGCACTTCACCCGCCTTCCACCTTTTTGTTTCCGTCTGGAAAACCAACTTGAACGCGATTCCACCCATCATTGTCGCCCAATTCAGCTCGAATCTGCTCGACTCGTGGACGATCTTTCTGGTGTTGGTCACGTTAGTCACGCTGGGTGCGCTGCGTTTTGTGGGCCAGATTCTCAAACGACAGCCGGAATCGAGTTTTGATCCGGCGATCATTCGGACGTTTAACAAACGCGTGACTTCGTGGCTCACGATCATCGTGGTGTTGGTCGTCGCGCTGTTGTTAGACAAAGTCGTAATCGTGGTTTTGTTTGGACTCGTTTCTTTTTGGGCGTTGCGCGAGTTTATCACGATGACGCCGACTCGACGCGGTGATCATCGGACCTTGTTTTGGGTGTTTCTGGGTTTCACGCCATTGCAGTACGTCTTGGTCGGCTACAATCTTTACGAATATTACACCATCGTCATTCCAGTTTACGCCTCGTTGTTTATTCCGGCTCGCATCGCGTTCACCAGTGATCATAAACGGTTTCTTGAACGCACCGCAAAGATTCAGTTCGGTCTGCTGATTTGTGTGTACTCGCTCAGCCATGCACCTGCGCTGCTGAATCTGGAGCTGGCAACCTATAGCCATTCCGTTAAGGATTGGGTTCCCTGGACCGGCAAGCCAGCGGGACTGCTGTTCTTTTTTATTGTGATCGTTCAAGTCAGCGATATGCTGCATTTCATCTGGGACCGGCTGTTTGGTCGACATATCATCGCACCGACCGTCAACAGCACGAAAACTTGGGAAGGCCTGATCGGTGCCGCTTGTTGTACGGCGGTGGTCGGGATGTTGATTCAACTGGTTTTCTACAACGTGACTCCATTCACCTGGTATGGTGCGGGACTCATGTCGCTGTTGATTAGTGTGATGGCATCGTCAGGGGCGATGACGATGTCGGCGATTAAACGTGACCGCAAGATTGAAGATTACGGAACGCTCGTCACGGGTCATGCCGGAGTGCTTGATCGAATCGATTCCGTTTGTTTCGCCGCACCGATTTTCTTTCACATCACACGAATCATCTTGTTGGCGGACAAACGCTTGCCGACCGTTCCTGGCGAGACGCTCCAATCCGCCCAAGTGATGGCTGAGACGTTGTTTTAAATTAGTTTTGAATTCATAATCCAAATGAGTTAGCGGGAGGGTAGCGAGGCAAACGGTTGGGCCTCTGGCCCTGAGTTTTGAGGAGGTTTTTTGTTCCCAGCCCTTCAGGCTGGGCTAGGCAAACGGACTGGGCGTTGCCCTTGTTCGCAAAAAAACGCAACCTCAAAAATTGAAAATTGCGCTGCGGGCTACTGACCGCTACTGAGGAATTTCTTTTTCCTTGGGAGTGACCACCCAATTCGGATCGGTGTAGTCTTTCTTCAACCAAGCCTTCGCAACTTTAGTCACTTCCTCGTCGAAGTTCACTTTGAGTTCTTCAAACCGGCGATCGTTTCGTTCGGCAGCCATTCGCAAATAGAGGCGACCTGTGTTGAATTCGAACTCTTTAGCAGGTTGCGGTATCGTGCCGTTGACCATGACTCCTGTCAAACGCGAGTAAACGCACGATGACATGAACAACTCAGTTACGATTTCGGACAATCGAGCCAGAATGAATTGTTGGTCGATGATCCCCTCGCGATGTTTGATGAGTGCCATCTTCAAAGCCCACGAAAATTTACCAATCTGTTTGCTGAGCGAACGCGAGTAGAATCGCAGGTGTTCGTGCTTGACGGGAATCTCGGGCCCGCGACTGAAGTAGCTGGGCAATTTTTTGATGGCCGAGAGCGGAGCTCGTTGTAGTGCTTCTAACTCTTTAGCAACGTGACGCACACCAACGCTGGCAATAAAGACTCGCAGCACATCGTTGGCTCCTTCGCCAATCAAATTCAATCTTGCATCGCGCATCATTCGCTCGAACGGTTGGTCCGTGAAGAAACCCTTGCCGCCCCAAATCTGCAAGCAATCGTTGACGATCCGCCACAATGAATCGGACGCGAAAACTTTTAGCATCGCCGTTTCGACCATATAGTCATCGGCTCCGCGATCGATCAAGTTCGCTGTGAAATAGGTCGCACTTTCCATCGCATACGTTTCGGCAGCAGCGGCGGCAATTTTTTGTTGAACCAATTGGAACTTGGACAAAGTCTGCCCGAACTGCAAACGAGAATTTGCCCGGGCCACCATCCGTTCAATGCAAAACTTTGCTGCCCCAGTACAGCTTGCTCCAAAAGTCGTGCGACCGAAGTTCAACACGTTCAGTGCTAGTTGAAGTCCACGCCCTTTCTCGCCAAGAATGTTGGTTGTGGGCACGAACATGTTGGTGAACTTAATCCGACCGGTCGCCGTCCCGCGAATCCCAACTTTTTCCATTCGCTCTTCAAGCACCTCGAAGCCCGCCATATCCGGTGTTACGAGAAAAGCGGTGACCTTGCCTTCGAGAGCAGTCGGATCTGGGGTGCGAGCCATCACGGTCAGCACATCGGCGATGCCGCCATTGGTGATCCAACGCTTTTCACCGTTGAGCACATAGCCGCCGCCGTCGGGACTGGGCGTCGCAATGGTTTGTACATTGCCCGCGTCGGAACCGGCGAAGGTTTCCGTTAAGGCAAACGCCGCCATCTTATCGCCCGCCGCCAGCGGAGCCATCCATTTCGATTTCTGCTCCTCGGTGCCAAACAGTTCAAGGGCGCGAAGTCCAATCGAATGATGGGCGTTAACAAATACTGCCGTCGAACCGCAATGACCTCCGATAATTTCCATCACCCGGCAGTAATTGAACTGAGACATGTCTAATCCGCCATGGCTTTTATCAATCGTCATTCCGAGAATGCCAGCCTGGCCGAGAGCGCTCACGACCGCATCCGGAATCCTTGCATTGCGATCGATGCCATCGGGGTCAATGACTTCCTCGCAAATCTTTTTTGCGATGGCAACCATTTTGTCACCTGCGGCTTGCACCGAATCAGGCGGATCGGGGTAGGGCAGTATGGCTTGCGTGTTAAAGCGACCAAAGTACAGGTCTTTAACAAATCCAGTTTTGTCGGGGCCATCGAACAGAAGTTCTTCGGCTTGCTGGATTTGTTTTTTCTGAAGTTCCGATAACTCAGGCATGATTGCGACTAGGGTTAGTGGACATAAAAAGTACGATGGACATTCCTGTCCGTCGAGCTACCTGATGGACGGACAGGAATGTCCATCCTACAAATAATGCTTAAACATTATAGGTCGATGAAGAAGTTGTGCCGCCGGTGCCTGTCCAATTCGTGTGAAAGAACTCGCCACGCGGTTTGTCGATTCGCTCGTAAGTGTGAGCTCCAAAATAATCGCGTTGGGCTTGCAGCAAATTCGCTGGTAAGCGGGCGGTGCGATAACCATCATAATAGGCCAGTGCCGCTCCAATGGCCGGCATCGGAATGCCCAGCGTGATCGCTGAAGACAACACACGACGCCAAGCGGACTGAGCCGTTTCGACCGCCTTTTCGAAAAACGGATCGAGCAAAAGATTGGTTAAACTGGAATTTTTTTCGAAGGCATCACGAATGTTACTCAAGAACGCGGAACGAATAATACAACCTTCACGCCACATCAAAGCAATCGCACCGTAGTCCAAGCCCCAATCGCTTTCTTCGGAGATCGCTCGCATCAGTTGATAGCCTTGAGCGTAAGAGACGATTTTCGAGGCGTACAATGCCTGCTCCAAATCGGCGACCATCGCTTGTTTGTCCCCGTTGAAGGTCGCGCCTGGGCCGTTCAAGACTTTCGATGCCTCAACTCGTTCGTCTTTAAGGGCAGACAAGCAACGCGCAAAAACGGCTTCTCCGATCAGCGTCAACGGTTGGCCAACATGCAGCGCCGAAATAGCTGTCCATTTTCCGGTTCCCTTTTGACCCGCTTTGTCCAAAATCACATCGACGGTGGCTGTCCCGTCGTCTTCGCGGAAACCCAAAATGTCTCGCGTGATTTCTACGAGATAGGAATCCAGAATGCCTTCATTCCAACGAGAAAACACCTTGTGCATTTCGTCGTTGGAGAATTCGAGTCCGTCTTTCATATATTGGTACGTCTCGCAGATCATCTGCATATCACCGTACTCGATGCCATTGTGAACCATTTTGACAAAATGTCCGGCCCCGCCGCGGCCTACCCATTCGCAGCATGGTTCGCCTTTGTCAGTTTTCGCGGCAATGGCTTGGAAGATCGGCTTGACGTGAGGCCAAGCCTCTGGATTCCCGCCGGGCATGATGCTGGGGCCGTTGAGCGCGCCTTCTTCGCCGCCCGAGACTCCAGTGCCAATGTAAAGGATGCCTTTTTCGCCAAGGTCTTTGGTTCGGCGAGTGCTGTCAGGGAATTCGCTATTGCCACCATCGATGACAATGTCGCCTTTTTCTAAAAACGGCAGCAGCGATTCGATCACCGCATCAACTGCCGCACCGGCTTTGACCATGATCATCACGCGACGCGGTCGTTTCAACAGCTTGCACAATTCTGCTGGCGAGTGAGCGCCCAGGATCGATTTGCCTTGGGCTCGACCGGCCAGAAAATCGTCGACTTTTTCGGTGGTGCGATTGTAGACAGCTACTGTGTAACCATGATTCGCCATGTTGAGTACGAGGTTTTCACCCATGACTGCTAAACCAATGAGTCCAATATCTGCGTCGGCCAATTTTCTCTCCTCGAATGAAGTGTTGAATTCACGTGGTAAACCAAGTCGCTAGTTTCAGCAGTCTAACGAATTGGAGAACATTCAAAAAGGTAACCGTTGGCGAAATAAGCGAGTGGCAGTTATCGTCTGGTTGTAGTGGAAATCGCCAGAGTTCCACTTCTCGCAGGGAATTCTGGTGAATTCCACTACGATAACCTGAGTCAATCTTTGCCGCTTATAACGGTTTGCCTAAAGATTCCGCCGATGTATCGCCGAATCAAGAAAGGATGTGTTCTGCTCCCTCAAACTTTTGCTGCCCGTATATGTCAACGGAGTCGTCATGCCCTACGTTATAGGCCTTGTTCTCGTGTTCGCCGGAATGATGATCGGCTACTTGATTTGTTACCGTGATCGCAGCAAAGACGAACAGCAAAAATTGGTGTTGGATCGCGAAATTTCCAGCTTGCGAACCGCCCTGCAGACCGCCCAGACTTCGCATTCCACGCTCGAAGAACGCTTTGCTCGTCAAAAAGGCCAACTGAATGTTCTGCAACAACTTTGCGATGACTGGTCCACCACTCGCGAGCAGACCGAACGCGACCGCGCTCAGTTGGAAATAGAAGCGGACGACAAACGTCAGAAATACGAATCCGCGATCAACGAACTGCAAACGGCGAAACAAAAACGAATCGAGCTAGAAGACCACATCCATTCGTTAAATCAGTCCGCGATCAAACAGGCCGCGCAACAAGAAAAAGAATGGCAGAATAGAACATCACATCTGGAATCTCAACTCACCAGAGGGCAGCTCGAACTCAAATCCGCCGTTAAAGAGAACGAGAGATTGAGCAAGTTGTTACATGGGGCGGAAGCAAAAATCGCTGGCTTGCAATCGGAGATCGAATCCAATCACACAATGCTTGAGACCGCCACCAAAAACGTGGGTGGCTTGAAACAAGAATACGTTTCGCTCGAATCGTCGCTGCGTGAGAACAGCCATCTACTTGCCGCCGCACGATCAGAAAGTGCCGCCGCGATTTCGGAAAGAAACGAGGCGCTTTCATCGCTGGGTCAATTGAAGAAACGACATCAATCCTTGGTTTCGGAAGCGGACGGACTACGCGCTCAAATCGCGCAGCTCTCAACCACGCAGGCAGAAGCAATCGCGCTTCAACAAGCTCTAAAAAATAATCAAGAGCAGTTGATCAAAGTTACCAAGCAACGCGATTTCGCATTGAAGGCAGAGAAAACTTCAGTCACCATGACTTCTAGTTTGCAGCAACGCATCGACAATCAGGAATCGACCATCCACGGTCTGCGAGAAAAATACAAAGAGGCTCTTGATAGTGCCAAACGCGAATTGAGTGTGCGAGCCGAACTGGAAACGGCGTTTGAACGCCAACGAACCCAGCTTCAACAACAAAAATCGCAATTGGAGAATCAGAGTTTCGAGTTGAGCAACCGCTTAACCGAACAATCGAAGCAGATTGCTATTCGCACTCAGGAACTTGATTCGAAGTTCAATTTAAA
>JBGSKR010000516.1:0-4377 GCA_041741135.1 Mariniblastus sp. | reverse complement strand
GTGCCATCAGGCGAAGCATCATCAATGACCAAAATCTCAGCCGTTGGCAACAGCGATTCCAGTTGAGCGACGAGGCTTGGCAAGTTATCGATCTCGTTATAGGTCGCTAGAACGATCAGCAATTTGGGTAAATCGGTAGTCAAAGCAGAACATTCGAAGTAGGCTGAGGTTGATGAGGAAAAGATTCGTAGAACCTTCAAGGAATCAAATCGTGTGACGGATTGATTGATCTCGCTATCGAAATAAAAGTGTGCGGAGCGAAGCTGCCACGCTCTGGCGAGAGTCGTTACCGAAGTTCTTGCAAAGTATGGTATCCTGTTAAGCCCCTTATTCCAACCAGGTTTTCGCGGCTCATGATCGACCAACCCCATTTGCTTGTTTCCACTTCTTCAGATTCGTCTTCAACCAGTGCGCCGTCGCTACCAAAATCGTTTCGTCAGTCGCGATGGTGGAGGTGGCTCAGTCGCACTGTTGTTGGACTGGCGATTGTGTATTTGATCGTATTATTGTTTTTGATCTTGAACGAGACCAAGTTGGTTTATCCCAGTTCGAAATTTCCGCGCGGAAACTGGGAGCCGGACGATTTTGTTTTTGAAGAAATTGAGTTTTTGGCTGGAGATGGCACCCGTTTGGTCGGTTGGTACTTGCCAGCGAATCAAAAACCTGAAACTGGCGATGATCGAAACGGTGAACCTGTATCGCAATCCACCGAAACGATTTTGCTGTGCCATGGAAATGCAGAGAATGTCGCTCAGTCAGCAAACTATATGGGCAATGACTTTCGAAAGACGCTGAACGCGAACGTGTTCATTTTCGACTATCGAGGGTTTGGGAAAAGCGAGGGAACCCCGAGCGAACCGGGTTTGATCGACGATTCCGAGTCGGCCCTTCAGTGGTTAAGTGATCGTAGCGGCTTGTCGCCCGACAAAATCATCATCGTGGGACATTCGATCGGAGGCGGACCCGCCGTGCATCTGGCGGGAAAGTTTGGTTGCAAAGCACTTGTTCTGGATCGAACATTCAATTCGTTGGTTGCTGCGGCTGAAGCGAACTACCCGATCTTTCCTCTTCGATATTTTATGCAGAATCAATTTAGATCCGACGAGAAAATTGCTGATTACGACGGGCCATTGTTTCAGTCTCATGGAGTGGACGACCAGTTGATCCCGTTGGAACTTGCAAAAAAATTGTTTGATACGGCTCCGACCGAAAACAAGCGATTCTTGTTGTTTGAAGGCATGGGGCATTTTGACTGGATGCCGGAAAATTATTGGCCGGAATTGAAAGCGTTTATCGGAAATGTGGATTGAGAAAATTGTTTCAGGCGGCCAAACGGGCGTGGATCGAGCGGCGCTGAATGTGGCGATTTTTTTGGAAGTCGAGCACGGTGGCTGGTGTCCACTGGGACGACGCGCCGAAGACGGTCGAATTCCGGAAGTGTATTCGCTGCGAGAAAGTGACTCGCGCGATTACGCAGTCCGCACTGAACTTAACGTAATCGATTCGGACGGATCCCTTGTCTTGTATCGCGATCAGACGACAGGCGGTACGTTGCTCACGTGTCGAATGGCAAGCAAACATCGTCGACCGATATTGTTGATTGACCTCAATTCGATTGTTGACGAACACGTTCAGCAAACGGAAGCCATTCGTTTGTTAACCTGGTTGAAACAGGAAAATGTGCAAGTGCTAAACATTGCCGGGCCACGCGAGTCGACTTGTGCTGGAATCTCGCTGGATGCAGAGCGTTTTTTGACCCGCGCATTCTCGACTGAATCATGGGAGTTAGCGTGAGTCAAAATGAAAAAAAGTTTCTGATTCAAACACGCCGGCCTGCATTACAAGGATTTTCCAATCTCGTAAATCTCGTGGACTTGTAGTACTTGTTGGTTGGATTCGAACAAGGACGCTAAACTGCGTTTGTGAATTTTCATTTTCAGACCGCCGACTCCGATCGCTCCGTAACAAATGGCTCCCCGCCGCTCGGTGCCTTTGTCCATCACGTCGATTCCGAAAATGCCAGCGGGCGGAACGGCATTCAAGTCGATCGCGATTGAGGGAAGTTGACCCAGCAATTGCCACGATTCGGGAAGCAGTTCGATTCCAGCGGCACCTGCTGCGAAAATGATCTCCGCTTCCGCGATTGCCGCGATCGTTTCGTTGGCGTCGGCGGTTTGTGTCGGCTCAAAACGACCGCCCGTGCATTGCGATTTGAGGTAGCCGCAAACTTCGTCGGCTTTGGAATGCTTGCGTGAGCAAAGGCGGATCGTGGCGGGTTTTGACCCAGATTTGGATGTTTGATGAGCAATAATCTGCGCGATTCGCTGACCGACGGGACCAGTGCCAGCGAGTATCGTTACGGTTTTTCCTGCCAGTTCCACATGCTTTTCGGCGGATAGGACGGCAGCGGCGGCGGTTGTGTTGCTGCCATTGGGATCGACCATCAGGCTGACCCGCATCGGCCCAAAGAAACACTTGATCGCTCGCTCCACAATTTTTTCTGTTTGTTCAACATTGTCGCCGCCAAAAAATAGTGCGGTTGATTTTAAATCGTCTGGCCCTCGCGTAAACATCGCGCCGTGTACCAAGCCTTCGATGTTTTCAATCGTGACATGGCTGTGATGGACGAGATGGTCGATGCCCGAATCGATCGCTACGACTGAATCGAAAGTGCTGGCGTTCGCAGCAGGATCGAGTTGGAACAAGATTTTTGGTTTGGACATAATGCTCTCAGATTGAAATCCGATTGAGTCGAGGGACCTTTGGCGACATAAAAAAACCTGCTCCAAATTGGGAGCAGGTTGAATCCATTGAAATTCAGGTTCGCTTTAGAATCCACGGAACGGATGGGCGGCGGAATCTTTTCCTGCTACCATCTCGGCGACGGAAGGACTGCCCTTCATCGCATTGGCGATTGCCATTTTGGTGGCTTCGTAGTTGTAGTCGTAAATCTTTTTGTCGTCGTTCGCTTCAGGGTGAATGAAAACGCCACAGACGCAGACGAGACTTTCGCCTTGGTCTTTGGGGATCAGGCCATCGGCAACGCTGTCCGCAACGGCTTTGGCAACGGCAGCTTGGGCAGGGCCAAACATTTGAACGGCTTGCTTCATGCCTTTGATCGTGACTTTGGTGATCATCACGGTGGCAGGTTTTACGGCAAGGTTCGGAGCAAGAACTGCCAACAGATTGCTGTGTCCTTCGGATTGAGTTGACAAAGCGTTGGCAAACGCCGTTCCAACGGGGCCGTCTTTGCTGCCGATCAGCAGATCAATGTGGGCAATTTCATTTCCTTCGCCCGCGAGGGCTTCACCAATGTACATCGACATCAAAAACTCCTGAAATGTTTAAAAAATTGTGGTTACACCTCGCTACAGGATTCGTACCCTAACTCGCGAGCGAAGTGATTAGACTAACAGAGATTAAGTGTACTGCCAACCAGTCGTTGCCCACCCCAGCGCCCAATTTTTTCGGACATTATCATGCGCCTAAACCTTATTTCTGCCAGCGTGAGATTCATGGCAGAAAGTGCCGTACGAGCGGGCTTCGAGTGTGCCGCCGTCGATTGGTTCAATGATTGGGATCTGACCAGAATCGCCGAATTCGTTTCTCCAGAAAAGTTGACCGTTTCCAAGATCAATCGATTTGAAGATTTGGACATCGGTGAACTACTCAATAGTTTAGCCGTCCGTGATGCCGCGGAGGAAACGTATCGCGCTCAAGATCAGGACTTTACCATGATTGCGGGTGGCTGTGAGAATCATTTGGAGTTGGTTCAGCAAATCGAGAAACGATATCGTTTGCTTGGGCCTTCGAGTGAGTCATTAGCGAGACTTCATGACACTGGTACGATCCTTGAAATAGCCAGTTTAATTGAGAGAGCCGGAGGGCGGTTCCCAACGACGCTGTTGTCTCATCCGAATGAACATTCCGGTCCGCAATCAGGAAGTTGGCTAAGAAAAAACTGGCGCTCTGCGGGGGGCAAGCATGTGGAGATCATCGATGTGACGAATCAGGAAATCGAAACAAACAATGCCGGTTTTCCACCGAACAGCAACGCTTCGATCATTTACCAACAGCGGATCAATGGTGATTTGAGATCGGTGGTCTACCTCGCGGAAAACAACGATTGCCATGTTTTGTGCGTCACCGAGCAGTTAGTCGGCGAGCCGAATTTTGGAGCCGCGCCGTTTGGCTATTGCGGTTCGATTGGGCCAATTTTAGTTTCACCTGCCAATCTTGAATCGATGCGCCAAATTGGAGCTGCCATTTCAGTTCATTCTCAGATCCAAGGATTGTTTGGGATCGATTTTGTCGTCAATGAATCAGGCGTGTGGGTAATCGATATCAATCCGCGAATGACAGCCTCGGCCGAAATCT
>JBGSKR010000515.1:0-3236 GCA_041741135.1 Mariniblastus sp. | reverse complement strand
AAGTCCAACAGTTGGTCGACCATCTGCATCGTCAACAGAAAAAACTGGCTCAACGCGAAGCCGATCTCCAAGCCGAAGTCTATCACTGGGACAAGCAAGTTCTCGCCAGCAAGGCGTCGTTGAAGAAACGTGCCGCTGAGTTGGAACAGCATCTCACGCAAGTCGAACAACAACAGGCGCTGCTAATGAAACTTCAGCAAAACTTGATCGATAGCCAAACCGCCATCCGCGCAACCGTCGAACGCTTAATCGATCACAGCGATGCCACCGAATTGAAATCGGAATTGCTGAACTTGCAGTCCGAACTTGGACAGCGATTTGACGAAATCCTCAACCGCTGGGAACGCGTCTCACAGTGGCATCAAGCCAAAGAAAAGTTCTGCTTCGAAACGTCGCATCATTAATCAGCGTAGCTGCGCTCGCCAGAGCGCGGCCGCCGTAAAATGAAGTGGTTGAAACTTTCGCAGCTACCGCAGTCTGGCGACCGCGACTACAGAAAACATGGTGCGTCTTTAGGTTGCTGCGGCGGACGCCACGCCGACGTGTTCCGGCTGAAACGTAAACGGCTGCATCGGATCGGCTCCCAAAGTTCCGACCAGCTCATCGACAAAATCTGCCGCCGAAACTCGCGCGAGCTGCTCCTCAGCAAACTCCAATCGCGTTTTCAGTTTCAACTCCTTCACCGTTTTGGCACGTATTGGTTGGGCAATGTACGAATTCAAGTAGTCCACGTTTCGTTGCCAAAATTCAACATCAATTTCTTGTTTTCGCAACAACCTCGCTCGATACCAATCGCTGTTGAGCAAATACTCGCGAGTGAACATCTTCCGAACTTCGGGACTTTGCGCGTCCAGCCCATACCAATCGCCGGTGGCCATGATCGACAAAATGGCTTGCAGCGGAGGACAAGCGAGCCCAAAACTTGCGTCTTCAAGATATCTGGCGGCCACTTTTTGCTGAGCTTCAGCAATGTGCAAAATGCCATCCGCGAAATCATCCAAATTCTGAAGTTCCGGCTTGAGAATCTCAGGCGTAAAAACTTTCTCCGGATTGTCGAACACGCGAGAGAGATAATTGCGCAAGAACTTTTTACTCATGCGATAGCCCAAGCGGCTGGCAGGAATGCTGCGACCGTTGTGTTCAAAATCGTCAACCTTCTCCAACATCTTCTGGCGAATCAGCGTCTTCGGCTCTCGCTCTTCAGGCCCCATTCGGCACCAGACTTCCGGAATCAGCAAGCTGATATCGTGACCGACCTCCAGCCGTTCGCCAATGTGACCAGCGGGCGTGCTGAAGCCACCTAGTCCAGTCAGCATCATCGCGACCAGCCAATTGTTCAGATCGATCGAAGGCACTAGACAATTGAACGGGCCTTTGGTGAGCGCGCCTTCACTGCCGGCACCCGTCGTGCTGGGGCTTTTCCCAGTCAGCGAACAAACGGCATCCATCGCCAGTTCCGGCAACTCTTGATAGTGCAGCGGATTGTAAACTGCCAGCGATCGAATTCCGGCAGCATGATCTGGCGGATTGTTGCGCCGTCCGCTCAACACAGCTCCCACTGGCACATGCACTGGCTCGCTCATCGGCAACGCTCGGAACAACCGCATCCCGCGATCAGCCACATAGGTCTCACGTGACCTCACCATGTCAGGGCGATCCTGAAGATAGCGTTGATTTTTGGTAACTCCGCCATTCACAATTCGAGGATGAGAACTGGCTACCACATAACCCGACTTTTGTTTGGTTGCATTCTTCAAGAATTTTTTCATCGGCGCGGTGTACAGCTCGAAATCCATCACATCGTTCACAAGCTCTTTCGCTTGTTCGATGGTCAGCCCTTCAAAATTGCTAATGAAGTTACCTGGTTCAGCCAGCTCCATTTCCGTTTGCTTATCGAGTCCTCGATGCACTGCATCATCGGGCCGCTGAAACAATCGGTACTCGCAGTTCTCGGCAAATTTATAGCTGGAAGATTTCGCAACACCCGGCCCAACATCTGCCAGCCGCTCCGCTGGTAGGACGACACTCGCTGAGATGTCATCCTCGCGTTGAACCTTGGCTGCCGCCGCAAAGTCTTGTCTCAACTTGAAAGTTCGCCAACGCGCGTTGTCCAAACCGACTCGCAAATAGGTTCCCACCAAACTTCGGCCACCAAGTTTTAATTCGTGCCCCGGCATGCCGTTGACGATATCCACACCAAAGTAATCTCGCCACGATTGCTCCATCCCTGGCTTAATGAATCGCTTGATGATCAGCGCCATGCTGTAGATATGATTCGGAATCGATCGCAACCAAGTGTTGTACTCTTCCGAATACTCGGGCGATGGAATCAGCAACTTGATCGTGCTGCCCAATGATCGGTGAGGGTCAAGCAAAGAACGACTGGGCTGATCAGCGTACTGCGGCTGATCCGCATAATCTGGACTCCAACGGTCTTGATAGTTTCGCGAAAAGATTTCATCCAGCTTCTCGAAATCAGCTTCTTGGTCACCGACAAAGATCGGCCCATACAACATGTAATCGCGTAACGATTTGCTGATCTCACTTTTGCCACCACCGCTGACGGTGCTCGGTTTGTGACAGTATATTCCCTCGCCGACGGTGCCGATCAATCGCCACGATGGAGCAGCAGGATGCTTCTCAAGTCGAATCTGATAACCGCTGGGTGCGATGTAAATGTTTTCCGGTGAAAGCGAGATTCGCTGCTCGGACCCAGAACTCGTTTCCCATTTAACACAACGCTCGTTAAGCGACACAAACGCATTCTCAGGAATGTAAATCACTGTCGGATAACTTTTGTCGATCCCATAACCTTCGGGTTGAACATCGACAAACGAATGATAATCGCGAGCCACATCCGCGAACGTGCGACCCTTGTAGCGACGACTGTTCACGCGGAAATCATCGCCCAGTGAATATGACGCAAACGCGAGTGCACCACCGGCGTGCTCTTCTTCGACGCCACCCATCAAATTAGCGGCGTAACTTAGCTGAGTTTTGACTTCCTTCTTGCAGTATCCGTAGTAGTTGTCCGCAATCAACGTAACCACCGTGCCACTTTCATCACGACAGGTAAGCTTGAACGCAACTCCCTTGTTGTAACATTCATCGTGATTCGACCAGCACATGCCGTCGGCAATCTGACGCTCGGTTGCCTCGCTGACATGTGGCAAACCCAAATCTTTTTTCGTGAGCGACACCAAATGCGGAGCGAGAATTACGCAACCCGTATGTCC
>JBGSKR010000514.1:0-2300 GCA_041741135.1 Mariniblastus sp. | reverse complement strand
TGAACAAAGTTTGAAACTAAAGTCTCTATGCCGAAAGCCCCGTTAGAAAACGTGAATTCTTCCCTATCGATCGGCCACATAAACCACCATCGATTTGAGTGGCAAGAAATGGCTGCCGCTGGCTGGCAATAATGGTCCGTCTAAATCGGGGTAGATATCGTGTGGCGAAGGCAGCGTCGTATCTAAAAACAATCGCCACTTTTTCGATTTCGCGATCGTTGGAATCAAGAACCGACTGCCTTGGCTACTTGAATTCATCATCAGCAACACGTCACGACCAATACCCTTCGGATCGTCAGCGACGGCTGGAGCGGACAGTAAACAGATAATCGGCAAGTCACCCGAATGCCAATCCACCGCCGTCCCAAGCGGACTGTACCAACTCACATCTGCCCAGCCCGATTTGGTGTTGGGGACTCCTGACAGGAACGTCCGGCGTCGGACGGTCGGTTGGTCAAGTCGGAATTTGATCAATGTCTGACAAAACCGCACCAACTCCTTGTTCTTCTCCGTCAGCTTCCAGTCCAACCAAGAGATATCGTTGTCTTGGCAATAGGCATTGTTATTACCCTTTTGGGTACGACGAAATTCGTCGCCTGCCACCAACATCGGAACGCCTTGAGATAACATCAATGTCGCGAGCATGTTTTTAATCTGCCGCATTCGCAATCGATCAATAACTGGTTGGTCGGTGGGGCCTTCGATCCCAAAGTTTTCGCTGAAGTTATGATTGTCGCCGTCACGATTGTCTTCACCGTTGGCGAGATTGTGTTTCTCTCGATAGCTCACGAGGTCGGACAAAGTGAATCCGTCGTGAGAAGTAATGAAGTTAATACTCGCACACGGCGGACGACCTCCGGGTTGATAAAGATCCGCCGAACCGGCCAGACGAGTCGCAAGTGCACCACGAGTTCCCGAGTCACCTCGCCAATAGGCACGACTGTCATCGCGATAGCGTCCGTTCCATTCCGCCCAGCGATCATCGCCAAACGATCCGACTTGATAAGCTCCGGCAGCGTCCCAAGCTTCCGCAATAATTTTCGTATCGGCTAACATCGGATCTTCGCCAATCGCTTCGACAAGTGGTGGATTAGGCACGAGCATCCCACTGCGGTCACGAGATAAAATCGATGCCAAATCGAAACGGAACCCGTCGATATGATAATTGTGTACCCAATGCCGCAAGCAATGAAAAATCATCTCGCGGACGATCGGATGGTTTCCGTTGACGGTGTTACCGCAACCAGAATAGTTCTTATAGTAACGTTTGTCGTTCTCCAGCATGTAGTACACCGAATTTTCGAGGCCCTTGAACGAAAAAGTCGGGCCGCGCTCGTTGCCTTCGGAAGTATGATTGAAAACAACGTCCAAGATGACTTCGATGCCAGCCTTGTGTAAAGCTTTCACCATCTGCTTGAACTCATCGACTTGACCACCGGGTTCGGTGTTGGCAGCGTATCCGCGATGTGGAGCGAAGAATGCCATCGAATCATAACCCCAGTAGTTCGGTCGCGGCGGTTTCTTTCCATCGCTACCGAGAATCGGGAACTCGTGAATCGGCATCAGCTCGACCGCCGTCACTCCCAGCGACTTCAGGTAAGGAATTTTCTCAATCACCCCGAGATAAGTGCCCGGATGGTTGACACCGCTTGATTCGTGATTGGTGAACCCCTTCACATGCATTTCATAAATGACGGTTTCCGAAATATCGCGGCGGATATGTCGATCACCTTCCCAGTCAAAATGGTCGTCAATGACCACACATTTCGGCGGGCGCGTGATCCCATCGCTGGCATCCTGAAACGTCCCTGCGAGTGCTTTCGCATAAGGGTCGATCAACCGGGCTTTGGCATCGAAGCGCATTCCGCGAGCAGGATCGTAGGGACCCGAACATTGAAAATGATAAAGCTGTCCGGCAGACATTCCCGGCACAAACACACTCCAGATATCTCCCCAGCGATCGTGCGTCGGTGAGAATTTAATGATCTCGGCGGGTTCGGTATCACTCACTTCATCATAAAGCAACAAACGCATCTCAGTCGCGTTTCGGCTGAAAACAACGAACTGCACTCCCTGGTCGTGCATCACCGCGCCGTATGGCAAGACATGATTGAACTGAAGTTTTGGGTGAGTATGTTTCATTTGCATTAACATGGTCAGATTCCTCTTGTTTGACAATCCCGGAAGTTGATTCAGTGGCGAATCGCAGTCGATTCGGCAGCGAATCTCACTGAAACATAACACCCGTTAGTCGCGTTGACCGAGTCTTCAATCAATTTGCTGAGAGATTTCAAGGAGGC
>JBGSKR010000513.1:0-3841 GCA_041741135.1 Mariniblastus sp. | reverse complement strand
TCTGAAACGCCACTCCAATCGTTTCGCCAAAACGGCCAAGCTCATCGAGGACGCCCGTGTTGGCTCCAGCGACGATTCCGCCAATCCGCGCGGCGGCGCCCATTAGTAGCCCTGTCTTGCGAAGAAAAACGGCTTCCATTGCTTGCGCATTCAGTGGAATTAACGGGTCGAAAGTCAAGTCTTCCAGTTGACCACCCGCCATGGCATCAGGTCGAGCCAGTGAAGAAAACTCCAGGCAGCAGCGCAGTGCCTTGTCCGGATCTTGAATCCGCCGACAAAGCAAATCAAACGAATGAGCCATCAGGGAATTGCCCGCCAAAATGGCCATCGCTTCACCAAACTGACAGTGACACGAAGGTTGCCCGCGACGCACGGAATCGTTATCCATCGCCGGCAGGTCGTCCAGAATTAAAGTGAAGACGTGAAAACATTCGACGGCAGCGGCCGCCGGCAATGCTTCTTGCCAGGCGCCGTCTTGAAAAGCTTCGGCGGCCAACAACACCAACAAGGGACGCAAACGCTTTCCGGGAGCGAGCAAACTGTAGCGGATGGCTTCGACCAGCCTCGTTGGTCCGGCAACAAACTGGGTTGTTTTGTCGAGTTCCATTTCAAGTGCCGCTCGCATGGATCGAATCAGTCCATCGTCGAGTAAACGGGAGTTGATGGAATGATTGGAATTTTGAAGTGGCATAGCATTTTTCCTGTGAGAGATGATACCACGCGCGAAACCGTATGTGGTAAGCTAACGCCGCAAATTTAACTTCCGGGAGACGTGCTATTTTCCAATTACCAGACAAAATCATTCAGTTGGTGTTTCGCCATTCCAAATGGATCGTAATTTTCATCGTGGCGGTCACAGTCCTGTGCGCAATTCGAGCGGCATTAACGCCCATCAATGGTGATCCTCTGCACGCTTTTGTAACCGACCAGCAAGTGATCGACGCCCATTTGCGCCAGTCCCATATTTTTGGTGATGATGCCGGAAAAATGTTGATCGTGGTTGCGGACGACGGCGACCAATTGTTCACCCGTCAAAACCTTGATTCATTGCGTGCCGCGAAAAACGAGATACAGAAACGTGGCGAAGTCAAATCAGCGACTTCGTTTATTGATGCTTATCGAACCGAAGAGCCGGGGCAAACTCGAATTAAAACGGTCGCCCAAAAAAGTGCGTTGCGATCACAGCTTTTGAGTGGAAAGGTTCCCGATAAAGACTTCAAGCCCGTGAGTTACTGGCCGTTTTCCGCCTCGCAACGTTCCAGCACCAACATGACTGATCTGCGGGAAGAAGCGCTCGCCGACAATCGTCTTTCGCGAAAGCTTCTCTCAACGGACGGAACCAAACATTCAATCCTCATCGCGATTAACACCGAGGCACAGCTCTCGCTCCCCGATCAACAATTACTTTGCAATGAAGTTCGTCGTATTCTGTCGGATCATGGAATCGGCCAGAACGGCATCTACCTGGCTGGTCTGCCGGTCGTCAATGCCGCCATCGGAGATGAAATCATTTCCACGTTCACGAAAATTCTGCCGCTCGGTTTTATTGCCGTGGCGGCACTTATTTTCTTTATCTATCGGGATGTCCGCGTCACGTTTTTGATTGTGCTGATTGGTATCGTTGCCGTTATTTGGTCGGTTGGGATAACGTCGTTCGTGTTCGGCGAAATTACGATTCTGGTCGCGGCCATGCCCTTGGTGGTTCTAGCAGTTGCGACCACTGATTTTCTGCACATCACGACAGCCTACCAGCTCACGCTTGCTCAATCGGACAAAAGCCAGGAACAATCCCTTTGGACGGCGATGAAGGAAGTCGGAGGCGCTTGTGTGTTGACGAGTATCACGACGTTTATTGGATTTGCGTCTCTGGTCTTGACGTCTTCAGCGGCGGTTCAGCAGTTTGGTTTCGCGTGCGCCATCGGTACTTCAGTCGCTCTCATTCTGATGGTCACGCTGCTGCCGATTGCGTATTTGCGAATCAAGCCGCTGAATTTTGATGTGGGAAACAATCTGGCGTATCAGATCGTCGATCAGATTATTGGGGGCTGCAAGTCGCTGGTGCGGCGTTTTCCGGTTGCAATTGTTGTGCTGACAGCCGCAGTTTGCATTCCGGGCTTATGGGTCATCTACGGGAAGCCCGTGGATGCGGATCTGCCCAATCGTTTTCCGTCGAGCCACCCGGTGGTTCAGAGCATTCGCGTATTGGAAAAAGATTTTTCTGGATTTTCATCGATCGAATTGTATGTTGGTGCTAAACCCGAGGAACTGCTGAGTCATTCCACGACCCGCAAGCTGAAAGAGTTTGAGAATCAGTTGAGTACACTTCCTTCGACGTTGAGCATGGTGTCGACGTTGGACCTTTTCCAAGGTATCGAGGACGTCGTTTCTTACCGTACCGAAGACGGGTTGCCACCTGACGCTGCGGTTGCCGAGGCTTCCTTGCAGTGGATCGCCAAGATCGAACCTGACGCGGTCGATTCGCTGATTACCCGAGAGAGAGATCAAATGCGGATCAGGGTCATGACTCGATCAACGGGGCTGCGGGAGACCCATCAGTTGGGGAATGAGTTAGAAGAGATTTTGCAGAAAAATTTGGGGAGCTCATTTACCGTTTCCGCTGGGGGAACTTATTCACTGATCGGGAATGCCGTCAATGGTATCGTCAGTAGTCAAGTTCTCGGGTTTTTCTTTTGTGTGTTTTCATTGACCGTGATCCTAATCTGGGGTTTGGGTTCATGGCGAGTTGCTATTTTGGCTCAGATACCGAACTTGATTCCGGTGTTTTTGATGGTCGGTGTCGTCGCTTTTACACTGGATCGAATCGACACCGACTTTTTGGCGTTGCCAATGATTGCCTTGGGAATTGCCGTTGACGATACGATCCACTTTCTGAACCGCTATCGTCTGGCACTTTCGCAAGGCATGAACGTCGAATCGGCGCTGGAGACGGTGTATCAGACTACGGGGCGATCGATTGTCATTTCATCGATTGCACTGAGCGTTGGTCTGCTGCCACTGGCACTGGCACAAGTCGTCAGTTTGTGGATGTTGGGAACTTTTCTCGTATTGGGAATCATCGGAGCCTTGATTGCCGATTTGCTGTGCTTGCCGGCGATGATTAAGCTGGGCATCATCCGATATCGGTCAGCAAATTGATCGCCATGCGGGCCGGTTGTTGGCGGGCGACGTTCCGGAAGTTTTATTCAAACTGAAATTTCAGCGAAGTGACACATGGATCTAGCGAGTCAATTTATTCTGCTTCAAGCATTCGCGACCTGGTTTGTGTTTGGGCTGATCAGCTTTGTTCAAATCGTTCACTATCCACTGCTGAAAAATGTTGGAACCGATGAATTCGGCGAGTATGAACGAAAGCATGTCGCCCGAACCACGCTGGTTGTGGGAGGCCCAATGATCATTGAGCTGGTGACGGCGGTAGCAGCACTATTTCTCTGGCCACCCTCATTGCCGCAGTGGTTGGTTTACGTGGGAATCCTACTTTTGGTTGTTATTTGGATTTCATCGTTTTGCCTACAAGTCCCACAGCACTATAAATTGAAAGATGGCTTCCAAGATCAAGCTTGGAAGATTCTCGTTTATTCAAACTGGATTCGAACATTTGCATGGGGCGCGAGATCGTTGCTGTTGGCATGGGCGATCGTTTGCATGTAGCTCTGTCTGCTCAGGAGTGTGTTAGGAATCATCAGCAATGTTTAAGCCGGAAGGCGGTACCGCTCAAACTCTGCCTGCAGGTCTTGACCTCGGTTGTAGCCTCGGTCATGAATGATCCCAAGCAACCATGCCGTTTCTTGGATTTCCGTCTGTGAAATCTGTGGGTTTTTCT
>JBGSKR010000512.1:0-3471 GCA_041741135.1 Mariniblastus sp. | reverse complement strand
GGCTGTGCGGTTTTGCTGATAAAAAACCACGTTGCCCAAGAAGAAAGAATGCCGAGAAAAAACAGATCTTCAGATGGAATAAAGTATGCTGTGTTGCCAAGTATCAACTTTTGTTCGTCAGAACTGAACCTGGGTCGCTTGCTAATATCTGGCCAAACGACCTTGGTCGTGGCAAATGCGTCCCAGTAGGCACATGCGCGAAGCTCCCACCAGTGAACGCCTTTGTCCGATCGTTTTTCCGCTCGCTTCTTAAACGGAAACAAATGCGAGAAAATGGCTGGGTAGGTTTCTTCAAACTTGCGTTCAGGCTTTTCAACATTTGTCCAGGGCCAATCCTTGTTCGAACTGGATGGTATGGTGATTAAATACCGACCAGTTGTTTCTATGTGCCAAGGACGAAGATTTGTACCTTGTGCGAAGGGCCTAATCAGTTCGGCTGATTTAGGATGGTTGTTTACGATTTCTCGGAATTGGTGGTCGCTCAAAACAAACGCATCTGTCAATCCACTCAAAACACCGCGAAATATGTTTAGTCCTGAGGATTTGATCGCAGTTCCGTTCATTGACAGTTTTTGCCGAAGTCGAATTACCGATTCTGATTCGAGTTCCCATGCGTCGGCCGACAATGATGAAACGGGCAATCCTTCAGTGGCCGTGATTACTGTGGATAGATCAGTTGGAGGCAAACCTTTGGTCAACCATTTGAATAGTTGCATTCGTCCAACGGGCTTGTCTTTCGTAAAAACGGCGATTGATGGACGAATCATTTCGGCACCTTCAAACGGTTGAAATTCGCCGAAGTCAATGATTGATTCCATCTTCACGGAACTCGACAGAAAACCGCGAAGTGGTTCAGCAAAGTTTCCACGCACCCAACTTCCCGAAGTGATGAATCCGAAGCGGCCTGATTTTCGCAATAGTTCAACGCCGAGTTCGAAAAAGTAAACGTATATATCGGCTGTTCCATGGAAAGTTTTGAATCGCTTTTCCCAATACGATTTAAAAGGCGTCAGCCATTCCTGTCGGATATACGGCGGGTTGCCGATAACCACATCGAAACCGCCGTTGGCAAAGACCTTTGGAAATGCCACCTGCCAGTCGAACGCTTTGGGGTGGACGTCAGGATCGTCAACGACACTGTTGCCGACACGGATTGTGTCATCGAGGCTCGTCAACTCCTTACCCCGCTCGGCTGTCTTAATCCACAGACTCAATCGGCAGATTTGAATTGCTTCCTCGTTCAGGTCGACACCGAACAAATTGTTTTGCAAAATGCGTCGGTCGAGATCAAACAAAGAACGCTGACCACGCAGCTCTTCCAATCGGTCGTTAGATCGCTGATATGCAGCATGGAGTTGGTCGAATGCTTCGATCAGAAACGCGCCGCTGCCGCAGGCTGGATCGAGACTCCGAATCGTCATCAACTCTTCCTGCCACACGTCCCAAAATCCGACCAACGCGTCACGTTGCGGCTTGTTCAGCACAGCAAGGTCGTAAACGGATGGATCTTCCAGCGACTTTTTTGACGTGCCGGTAGCCTTCCTTGCGTACTTCATTCTCAACGCCTCAAAACGATCCTCAAGCACTGGGCCCAACGTCTGTTCGACAATGTAACGCGTGATAAAGTCCGGTGTATAAAAAGCTCCTTCTTTTTTGCGCCGAGTTTTATGTTTTTCTTTGCCGACCGGCTCGACCAATCCATCCAACTCGTTGCGAATCTGTTCCAAATCTGTGATCGACTGCTCGAAAATGTGTCCTAGAATTTCCACGTCAATCAAGCTGGATTCACTCGCCGAATCGGAGTCTGCAACGACTTTGGACGGATCGCGATATTCATAGGAACCAATGTCGCGAAAGTAAGAACAAACAGAATCGGGAACCGTCAACTTCTCCAGAAATGGATCGTCGGCAAACAGTCCGCCGTTGTAAGGAGGAATCTTTAAATCCGGATTGCCCGCGTCGATTGATTTGAACAACCCGCGAAAGTTGTTCCAAATCGGGCGGGGATTGTAAGGATCCGAATGCTCGAACGCCCGTTTCAGCGTTTCGTCGGGCAGCAGACCTCGGTCTTCGCAGAAAGCGGTAAACAAGACACGGTCGAGCAGTTTCTGTGTTGCGGACAGCACGTCGTGTCGTGACTCTTCCACATTTTCCTGACTGAGCGTTTCGAAAACGTCTTGACGGATGTCAGCGTATTCAAGGTAGAACTTTTTTGTGAGCGACTTGCCGATTTTTTCCGAGGCTTCCTTGAGTTCGTAGAAGTGACACTCGCCAGTGACCGGAACGACTCGTTCTGCGGCTAACAGGAACACAAACTTACGAAAATGTGATTCGTTGTTGGCAAGAAGGTCCGTATCGAACCGTTCGTATGTCTGTTGATCAGAACCCTTGTGGTACAGGCGAGTTTCCCGCATGGAAGTGACAATGATCCAATTGCATTGCAGGTTGATCGCGTAGCCGTAGCCTTGCTCGACCGCTGACTTCTTTCTGCCGGCAAACGGTCGTTCCAAAGGGTCTTTTGGGCCCTTGCCTTCAAGGGCAATGATCGGCTTGTCCTTCTCTCCCTGTTTAAATTCACCCAGTACTGCATCGGCGTATTTGCCGTTGACTTGAATGTATTTTTCCCGAGCTCGGGTATAGCGATTTGGGTTGTCAGCTGGCCGCTCGTACCCAAGCAGGTTGCAGAAGATGTCGTTGATGAAATCGGCCAGCAGCTCCTGTTCGCGAAAGGAATCTGCTTGAGTCGAAGAAAGCAGTTCGGCCCATTTTTGTACAATCGCCTGCTTTGTCTTGATGGCGTCAGTTAACTGAAACGCCAACAATTTCGGGCGCAAGGCATCAGGGCGGAAGATGGGTTTAGGTTCAACTGGCACTGGGCGCTTTCTGTGTTTTCATCGAAGAACGACTATGAGAAACAGAAAGTATAAGGCTTGTTGATCCATGCGTCATGCTGAGGCATTGCAGGCTGAAGGCGAAGAAGTTGACTCTTCCGTTGAAGAAATCAAGCTCCAGAGAATAGTGCACTCAATACTTCAACGACCTTGTGGAGAAACGACCACGACAACCTGGAAACCGTCCTCATTCTTTGCCAAATCCTTTTCCATCGCGACAGGGTTTTTCAGCCGCAGTTCTGGATCATAGATAAGGCAAATGAGATGTCGGCAAGACTCGTGTAAACGATAATACCTTTCGTCAATAATCAGCTGGTCGGTAACATCCCGTTGAGTCAAGCGACTTCGGGTGTGCTTTACCTCGATCGCGATATTGAAATCCGGCAGTACAAAGTCAATTCTATTTTGATTCGCGGAGTATTCGGGTGTCCATGGCTCTGCGCGTACATCGTCGAAAAACAGAAGCAGAATTGAGTGCAATGCATCTTGCACATCATATTCATCCTTCATCTCAATTGTCGGACGGGACAATTTTTCTTTCGGATTGGTTCCTGCTAAATCTTTTCTGCGTTTCTGAAGT
>JBGSKR010000511.1:0-4600 GCA_041741135.1 Mariniblastus sp. | reverse complement strand
GATCGTATCAGCCGAATTGCCGATGCTTAGTTTTCGATTTGGTTATTTCAATCCTTGCTCCGTATGAATTCTCCCGAAACCTACGACGTGATCATCATCGGTGCTGGAGCGGCGGGGTTAATGGCGGCGGCGAGTGCGGCAGGACGCGGTAAGCGAGTTTTGCTGCTGGAGAAAAACACAAAACTGGGGGTCAAGATTTTGATGTCCGGTGGCACACGTTGCAACATCACGCACGATTGTGGTGTTGCGGGAATCATCGCCGCGTTTGGCAGAAACGGAAAGTTTCTGCATTCGGCGCTGGCAGCCCTATCGCCTAAATCCGTGATTGAGAAAATCGAGTCGGTTGGGGTAGCAACCAAGATCGAGTCGACAGGAAAAATCTTTCCCGTCAGTAACAAAGCCATCGATGTTCGCGACGCATTGGTGACGCTGGCGACGACAGCCGGAGCAAAAATATGGGCGGCCAGTAGTGTTGCTGAGATCAAAATGATCGATCGACATTTTCAAGTCGCCGTGAGTTCCGAAAAGCTGGAAGCGCCGACAGTTCTGAATGCAGAAAAGGTAATCATCACGACTGGAGGAAAATCTTATCCCGGTTGCGGCACCACCGGCGACGGTTACGCTTGGGCAGTGCAATTCGGTCACAAGATCGTTGACACTTATCCCGCACTTACCCCGATCATTTCGGATTGCGCATGGGCGCGAGAGTTGAAAGGTATCACGATTGAGCGTGTCGGGGTTCGCGTTCGTGAGATCGCCACCCCGGCATCTCTGATCGAATTCTCGAATGATGGTGGAACGACCGCGACGAAGACAAAGTCCAAACCGACCAAACCAAAAATTCTGGCGGAGCGAACTGATTCATTTTTGTTCACGCATTGGGGATTCAGCGGCCCCGCTGCTTTGGATGTGAGCCGAGAAATTTCGCGACATCCGCACCGAAAATCATTGGAGCTAGTTTGCGATTTTCTGCCCGACGTTACGACTGAGCAATTAACCGACCAATTGCTGAAACTGAAATTGAGTGAAGGCAAACAATCGGTCGGCAATCTGTTAAACTCACTTTTCCCAAAACGCATGAATGAAGCATTGTTGCTCGCCAGCGAAATTGATCCTACACAGCGAAATGCCGAACTTCCCAAAACGTCGTTGCTGAGATTGGTGCAGCAAATTAAAACATGTGTGTTCCCGATTAATGGGACGCTGGGATTTGAAAAAGCAGAAGTCACGTCGGGCGGAGTCGACTTGCGGGAGATCGACAGCAAGACGATGGAAAGCAAATTATTATCTGGCTTGTTTTTTGCTGGAGAAGTCCTTGATCTAGACGGACGCATCGGCGGTTTCAATTTTCAATCGGCCTTCAGCACCGGTTGGTTAGCGGGACAATGGGTCTGACTCCAATCAAATTGGACAAGAAAATTTTTGACAAAAAGATTGATGACAAAAAGATTGATGACAAAAAACGTCAGTGTCGCAGGTCTTAACTAATATTCGTTCGCTAAGTTTTTCATGGTTCGCACTTTCCTTCAGTTTCACGATTTCAAATTTCTCGATTTCAAATTTCAATCATGTTCTTCCCCATCAGCGACGATGACCGGCAGATTCTCACTCCGATGTACGTCACCTACTTCTTGCTTGCCGTCAATGTTCTGGTGTTCATCTACCAATTGTCGAACCCGGAATTTACTTACGGTTGGAGCGTGATCCCCCAGGAAATTACTTCTGGTCAAGACCTCGTCAATCAGGTTCCGATACCGAATCCCGGTGACCGAATACCCGTAGATCAAGAAATCATTATTCCTCAACGTCCGGGACCGTCAATTATTTGGTTGACGTTGTTGACGTCGATGTTTATGCATGGTGGCCTCGGACACATTGGAGGCAATATGCTTTATTTGTGGATCTTCGGAGACAACGTGGAACATCGCTTTGGAGCGATTCCGTTTTTGTGTTTCTACTTGCTGGCCGGTTTGATTGGCAGTCTCGCTCAAATCATGCTTGATCCGAATGGGCTGATGCCTAATTTGGGAGCGTCCGGCGCGATCGCCGGCGTGATGGGAGCGTATTTGGTTTTGTTTCCTTACAATCGAGTCAATGCCGTATTCTTTTACATGATCATCACGGTTCCTGCGGTGCTGGTGCTGGGGATGTGGATTGTGATGCAACTGGTCAGTCAATACGGAGCCATGTTTGCGACTGAGACCACCACGGGTGGCGTGGCGTACATGGCTCACATCGGCGGCTTTGTCACGGGAGTTGCCGCAGGACTTGCCTGGCGATCGATGATTCACGTTGAGCCAGATTCCGTTTTGCATCGGCAATACGACCGCGACCCAAGAGCCAGACGCATTTGGTAGAACTAAAATGCAACGACCGTCGCAAGACGGTGCCACCTAAATCAAAATGCGTTTACCGTCGCCAAACGGTGGAATCTAACGCTGCTATCGCAAAACTTCGACGTCCACGCTCTGGCGAGCGTAGCTACTTCTGTACTTGCTGATGCACTCGCCAGTGGCTCTCGACGAAAGCTCGACGGCGATGCGCTACATTCTCAGGCGAATAAAGTCGCTCAACCAGCCAATACATTCCCTCTCGCAACTGCTGAACCGTCATCTTTAGCGGCCGATAGTTGACGTCAAACAAAGTGCATAAGTCCCATCTGCCCGGCTCGATGATGCGATCTTCCTCCAGCAATCGCTGGTACAGCGGCGTGCCAGGAAACGGAGTCATCATCGTGACTTGGACTTCAAACAATGGCAACTCCATGGCGAAATCCAAGACCCGTTGAAAAATTTCCGGACCTTGATGATCAAGCCCTAACACAAAACATCCGTTCACGGTAACGCCCGCCGCTTGAATCCGTCGCACCGCATCTTGATACTCGGGGGCGCGCCGAAGTTTAAAATCCGATCGCATTTCGATTCCAGCCAAATCGTCAGGATGCGTACTCTCCAAACCGATCAACAATTGTCGACAACGCGCTAGTCGCATTAGTCGCAGTAACTCTCCATCGTCCGCCACCGAGATATCCGTTTCCGTAAACCACTTGATTCGCTCTGGAATCAATGCTTCGCACAACTCTCGCCCCCAAGCGTGATCGACGAATGTATTGTCATCCGCCAATTCGATAAAAGGCCGTTTGCGAAGCTGCTTTATAAATCGAATGTCACGAATCACTTCCGCCACCGGACGTTTTCGATAAGGCCTGTTGAGCATGATGCTGGAAGCGCAAAAATCGCAACGCCAAGGGCAGCCGCGAGTTGTTTGCACCGGGAAACGATTCCAGTTTCCCCCTTTCAGTAAATCGTAGCGGGGCAGGGGAGCCTTTTTCAAATCGACAGGCTCGAAATCCGTTGCCCGCCAGATGCGACCGGGAACCGTGAGCGGATCGCTGTTGATGAAAGCGGGCCAGATGATTTCTCCTTCGCCAACGAAGACATGATCGACATGCTCGAAAGCTTCATCAGGACAAACGCTGGCATGAAGTCCACCCATCGCGACAATCACGTCTTGTTCTTTCAGCAACCGCGCAGCCTCATAGGCTTCGAAGGCTTGCGCAGTCAACGCGCTGATCGCTACTAGATCACACGAAAACAATTCTCGCGGCAGCACGCCAACATGATCCGCTTCGAAGTAAATCACTTCATGTCCAGCGGGTGTCACGCCAGCCAAAATCAACAGTCCCAAGCATGGCATGGATGTAACGACTCGTCCACGCTCGATCACACCCGGCAGCGTCAGTCCCAATTCCAACAATGCCGGATCGTGGGCTCGGAGCCCGCTCATCGCCAGCAAACCAATTTTCATAAAGGGCCTTTTTTGAGAATTTCCACCACGCCCGCAATCAAGGCCACGACCGGCACGAAAAACCAATGTCGAAAACCGGGCCGCCATGCACTGAGAAAACAAACCAGCGGCATTGTGATTCCGCCCACCACCAGGCCCCATTGACCGAGCCAAGGATAATCGCTGCCTCGATGCAATTGGTCAATCCCCCCAAGTACATTCATCATTCCGAGTGCCGCTTGGGCAATATGTCCCAATCGCAGAATGCGGCGGCGAAACGAATCATAGCCGCCCAGAAAATTTTCTCGATAAAAGAATAAGCCAATCCAGGCTCCTGTCGCAAATGCTGCCAGAATCGAACACCAGCCAAAATACCAGTTCAACATGCTCAATCCTTCGGTGGGACTTCAGGCAGCAAGCCGTGACGGCTTAAGTATTCATGCAAAACCGCTTTGCGAGAATCTTTGCAATGAGTGTAAAAATAAGGCAAGGCTTCATGACCGGACTCGATAAACTTTGGTTCCAACAAATCATCCGATTCGAGAATGGTCAGAGCTTGGATTAATCGATGTTCTTCAAGGTTCTCCCAATTGTGATTTGACCGATACGAACTTCCCAGAAAATCCTGCACCTTGCCGAAACACATTTTGCGAACCGAAGGCGAAACATCGGCTTCCAGTGCAGCAAGCGCTAGATCAAACGGATGTGGGATAACGTCAGGCCAGCCAATGGCTGGTGGCGGCGTCCAATGCGGCGGTAGTTCTTCTGCTTTGTATTGCGAAAGCAACTCTAAACCTTCTGTCAACTTGCCCGT
>JBGSKR010000510.1:0-4805 GCA_041741135.1 Mariniblastus sp. | reverse complement strand
AATTCACGCAGACGATTATCCACTCGTGTTGGCTTGTGTTTGTCTGGCGACGGTCGCGGGTTTCGTGTCGCTGCTGCCCGGCGGTTTAGGAGTGCGAGAACTGGTGATGATTCCATTGCTCGGAGCGAGGTTTGGTTCGGTGACGGCGGTTGTAGCGGCGGTCGCGATCCGCTTGTTGTGGTTGGCAGCAGAATTGGGGATGTCTAGTATAATGTTCGTTTTGATGCGTCGGCAAGCTGCGGATCGGCGAGAGGATCAAAACCAAGATCGCGGTCATTCGAGAACTTGAAATCTGACAACTGAAATCTGACTACTGACTACTTCCCCCATGACTTCACTTTCCATCCTCATCCCGGTTCTCAACGAAGCCGATTCGTTGCCGCAATTGCTTGCCGAAATTTGGGCGATTTCCGCGCAAGAAAAATATGAACTGGAAGTCATTTTTGTTGATGACGGATCGACGGATGGAAGCTGGCAAGTCATCCAAGGAATGGCTGCTGGGCACACCGCCGTTCATGCGATTCGCTTTCGACGAAATTTTGGAAAAGCGGCAGCTCTTCGTGCGGCCGCGAGTATTGCTTCCGGCGAATTGCTGGTCACGATGGATGCCGACCTCCAAGACGATCCGGCAGAGATTCCGAAACTGCTCGCGAAGATGGGCAATGAGTTCGATCTGGTCAGCGGTTGGAAGGAAGTTCGCCACGACCCCATCGGAAAAACGCTCCCCTCGAAGGTTTTCAACAAGCTCGTCGGCTGGATGACCGGTTTGAAATTGAATGATCACAATTGTGGATTCAAAGTTTATCGTCGCGAGATTTTTGATGACGTGAAACTGTACGGCGAAATGCATCGCTTTGTCCCTGTTCTCGCGGCGGCGTTTGGCTATCGCGTCGGTGAATGTGCCGTGCAACATCGGCCTCGCACTCACGGGAAATCGAAATACGGTTGGTCGCGATTGCCAAAAGGTTTTTTGGATCTATTGACCGTGAGTTTCTTGACGGGCTTCAGCCATCGCCCGCAACATTTGATCGGCTCGGTGGGGCTGGCTTCGTTTGTAGCTGGCTGTGTAGGGATGAGTTGGTTAGCCGTTTATTGGGTGCTGCGAATGACGGTCTTTCATGAATGGATTCCGCTGCACGAGCGACCGCTGATGCTGTATTCACTTGGCGCTTTGCTGCTCGGTTCGCAATTACTGTGCATGGGATTTTTGGCGGAACTGATGGTGGCCAAAGGACAAGACGCGAAGGAACCTTATTCGATTCGAGAACGGATTTAAGCTGTGGTCGGACAAGAATGTCCAACCTACGAAAAAAGTCGTCGGACAAGAATGTCCAACCTACAAATTTACGGAACTGATTTCAGGGCTGCTGCAAAAGTAAACTCATGTCGAACTGCGCTGACTCCACGAACGCCTCGCAAGAAACTTGTCCCGCCGAACTGCCGAATTGGTGCGCTCGCAGACATTGGTCCATTTTCTGGATCTTGATTGTTTGCTCGATGGCGATGATTACGGCGCGAATCGTTACCGTCGAAAAATCGGACTCAAAGTATCGGACTCCATTCCTTTCTGCGAATGATGCCAGTCGCTGGTGTACCGTTCGTTCGCTAGGAGACAACAACGTTTACGAGATTGATCGTGGCATCGAAGAAGAAGGCCCGATCCGCTGGGACTCGATCGATAAAGTTGAGCACGTTGGTCCAGACGGAGTGATGCACTCGTATTCGAGCAAGCCAACGCTGTTTCCAACTTTGGTGGCAGGTTTGTACAAAGCGCTGAAGTTCACAACCGGTCTGCAAATTTCTACCGAGACGTTTGCGGTCACGCGAATTCTGTTAGTGCTGGTCAACGGATTTTCTTTCGGCGTGTTTTTGTGGTTTGCCGCGCTAATGATCAACAGCGTGCCGGTGCGAGACTGGACGCGATACTTTTTGCTCGCAGCGGCAGGATTTGGAACTTATCTGTCTACGTTCACTGTCACGTTGAACAATCATCTTCCGGCTGCGGCTTGCGTGATGGTGGCGTTGTACCTGATGTCTGAGATTTGGCGAGACTCAGGTCGTTCAAAAGGACGAAAGCAACCCGTTGGCGGGCTCGGTTATGCTTTCGCCGGATTGAGTGCTGCTTTCGCGGTCGCAAACGAGCAACCAGCGCTCGCCTTTTTTTGCTGTGTTGGATTGGTTTGCTTGATTCGCTCACCTCGAAAAACGCTGTTGGCATTTTGTCCGGCAGCGATCATCGTTGCGGCCGGTGTGTTCGGAACGAACTGGCTGGCACATGGAACTTGGAAACCAGCTTACGCGCATCGCAGTGATGGTGCAGTGATCGCAACTGTTGCAGGTAATTTTTCCGATCCGTTGGATCGAGGGTTCTTGCCAAATGAGTTACGAGAAGCGATCGCTGGCGAATTGGCATTCGAGCGCCCTGTCGTGACACAGGGAGAATGGCCCAGTACTCCAGAAACGGAACAACGATGGGTCGTTCGCGATCAGCGAAGTGCGGCTCAAATGGCGGTGGTTAAATCGGAAGCAGGCGACTATCAATTACGGGCATGGGGGAACTGGTATGACTACCCTGGTAGTTACTGGTTGACTTCCAATGACAACAAAAAATCGGAAGTCGATCGGGGACAGGAGTCAGTGCCGCTGTATTTATTCCATGTGCTATTCGGCCATCACGGAATATTTTCGCTGACACCGCTGTGGGTGCTGAGTCTTGCCGGAATGTTGGCACTTATGTTCGGAGTGAAACTAGGCGGCGTCTTTCCGATGCGTTGGTTAGGCGGCATGGGAATGTTGATTTCGATTGTCGTGATTGCTTTTTATCTCAGCCGTCCGGCGATCGATCGGAACTATGGCGGCGTGACTTGTGTGTTGCGGTGGCTATTGTGGCTAGCGCCAATCTGGTTGGTTTCGATGCTGCCGGTTGTTGATTGGTTGGCGGGCAGCAAAGGCGGGAAATTCGTGTGCTTCTTGCTGCTGCTTCTGAGTATCATCTCCGCCTCGATTTCTGCCGACAATCCTTGGGTTCATCCGTGGCTGTACGAAGTTTGGGGCTGGACTGGATTGCCGAAGTGATAGCACAAAAATGTTCCGTTATCCGATTGTTGTCTTTTCGGTAAACTCCACTTCCTGAAATCTCTCTGTGCGTCTTTGCTTCTGCATTGGCTTTCAAGTTTCGCTAATTTCGCGGAGCGAAAGACGACTCGTGATGCGACGATCAGTAATTTATTGGAACGATTTAGACTGACCGATGGTCGAGTAATAATTCATGAAGATTGCCGATCGCTTGCTGCTGATTTCGTTCGCCAGCATACTTTTACTTCAAATTGGCTGCGCGACTTCGAATTATCAGTTTGGGATTGATCAACCAGCTCGTCTGAAATCGTCGTCGTTTCGTGATGCAAACTTTGGCGAGTCGGCCAGTAACCCGATTGCCAGTGGTGGCGATCATCCGAAAGTCGATAAGCTAGAGCGCATGGTGCAATCGCCGCGACGTTTCTTCCGCAAAGTCACTCGCAGACCTGAACCAACGGCCGCCGAGATTGAACGAAATTTTAACCTCTCAGTTTCACTGTCCCAGACCTACTTCGCCGCCAACGATCTGACTGATGTGTTCATCGATGTTCGCCGTTACGAGCCAGCCGAACAGTGGGCAAGATTGAAGGCCAATGATGAAATTGCTCCGATCTGGAAGTATACGGGCGGGATGTTGAACCATCTTCGATATACAGTGCTTCCACATCGCGCGTTTGGGCGTGACGCTTATGATCCGTTCACGAAGACACTTCACCTAAACTCGGCGAAACCTGCGGTTGCCGTCTATCACGCTTCAGAATCCAAGCAGTATCAGCAACAAAGATTTATCGGCACCTACGCTGTTGCCCAGCGAGTTCCGCTGGTGCCGATTGCACACAGCATCGCTTCGGCCTCGGAAGCCATCAGCTACGCCAGAGCAACCGAGCAAACCGAGCTTGAATCGGAATTGTATCCGGCGACTTACTCTCGTGTTGGTGCGGAGACGATTTCAGAAATCGCGACGCTGGGAGTGTTTGGCGATATCTCTTTCTTCGAGATTCCTTTCCTCCGCCTCGCCGGCCGCTCAGTCGGCAAAATCACAGGCGAGGCCGTCGCCAGTCAACGCTAGTGACTACTCGCTGCCTTGATGAATAAAAAAATTTGAATTTGATTAGGGATTCGCGCAAAACACCCCATACACCCCAAACTACCGAGGTTGTGAATTGCTTTCAAATGTTTTATCGTGACGTTTCGCAACTATGACCGCGAATCGGCAACAACACATTGTGTTGTGAATTGCTTTCAAATGTTTTATCGTGACGTTTCGCAACCTGAGCGATCTTGCGAGTAGTTTGCGAGGCGGTTGTGGTTGTGAATTGCTTTCAAATGTTTTATCGTGACGTTTCGCAACAGCCAAGTAATCGTAATTGGTGACCAGCGGGTTGTGAATTGCTTTCAAATGTTTTATCGTGACGTTTCGCAACCGTGAACTCATCGGAGACCGGCGAGACATAGTTGTGAATTGCTTTCAAATGTTTTATCGTGACGTTTCGCAACACGTGGCTTGTTGCCGCGTCGCCTGTTTTTGTTGTGAATTGCTTTCAAATGTTTTATCGTGACGTTTCGCAACACTGCAGATTGTGATAGCCTGTTTTAGAAAGTTGTGAATTGCTTTCAAATGTTTTATCGTGACGTTTCGCAACACTGATGCTGAACGGGAAATTAGTGATGGAGTTGTGAATTGCTTTCAAATGTTTTATCGTGACGTTTCGCAACACAGTTAACAAAAC